>JAEYVW010000255.1 GCA_023429365.1 Bacteroidota bacterium | reverse complement strand
TTTTGGTATAATCGTTCAGGCCCCACCATTCATGAACCACCAGCACGGCAGGCCGGGTGCCCTGTTTGTTTTCGTCATAAACAAGGAATCCGTTCATCGTGGTGTTGTCACCCGTGTAACTTATGTTCTCTTCTTTTAACTGGGGTGTTGTAGTTGTATCAGCGTCGGCGTCTTTTTCATCATCGGCATTATTGCAGGAGATGAGACAGGCGGCTGCAATACACAAACCACCGTGAAACAGTTTTTGCAAAAGCATGGTTTTTGGTTTTATGGTAATAAAGATCTGTATGACTAAAGTTCCGAAAGTTTTTCGTCCGGGAAAAAATCATTCTTTTTATTTCATCCAACCCAGGTGTGTATGCTTGAAATTGTCGGTATGTTTTAGCCCGTAACCAAGCATCCTGTCGAAAGATGAATGTGCATATAAAAGCGTTCCTGCCAGGGTCAATATATCCTGTTGCGTGAAAAAGCCTGCGGCTGCGATGGCAATTGCGATCCCGCGATGATGAAAAATATTATACACAAAAGCGCCGGTTTTGGGGCCAAACATATAGGCTGCGATAGATATATCAGGCGCCAGGAAAAGAAGTATCCAGATCCACCAGCTAAACTCGAATGGTAAAAAATAAAGGCCTGCTATTCCCAGAGCCATCTGCGCAATTTCTTCCAGTTGAATGACCGTCTTCATTAATTTATGTTGTTTTAAAGCGGCAAAGGTGCAAAAAACCTGGGTTTAAAATTATACTGGCTGCCAGGTTAGTTATATGTTGAAGTCTCACCGCCTTCCCTTCTTCCCGGCAACAAATCCATGCAACCATTCCCCACTTTTTCACTTTTCGATTATCTTGTAAGCTAAATAAATTTACAGGATGAAAAAATGCATCATCATCATTTTATTGTTTACCTTCTTTTACGCCGGAGCACAAACGAACGGATCGGAACAGAAAATGGATTTTGAAAAATACAATCCACCATCCACCCTGGTAGTTCCTGAACACAAGATAACCCGTGCAAAGTTTCCATTTATCGATGTTCATAACCACCAGTTTCGTATGCCTGATATGGACCTGGGTACTTTGATCAAAGCCATGGATCAGCTAAATATGAATGTAATGGTGAATCTCAGCGGGCAAAGTGGTGATCGCCTGAAGAGTTCAGTGACCAATGTCAAAGAACATTTTCCAAAACGGTTCATTGTTTTTGCAAACGTGGATTTCAAAGGTGTTGGAACTGATGGCTGGGCGGAAGCGGCGGCTAAGCAACTGGAGGAGGATGTAAAGAATGGGGCAAAGGGTTTGAAGATCTATAAAAGTCTTGGGTTCTCCGTTACCGATAACCAGGGTAAACGGGTCACCGTTGACGATGCGAGGCTGGACCCCATTTGGAAAAAAGCAGGGGAGTTGAAGATCCCGGTTTTGATACATACAGCCGATCCAAAACCTTTCTGGGACCCGATGGACGAAAACAACGAGCGCTGGCTCGAACTGGCCACGCATCCAAACCGGAAAAAAGAGGATTCAAACCCCGCACCCTGGGAGACATTAATAGAAGAGCAACACCGTCTTTTTAAAAAGCATCCCAAAACGACGTTTATAGCCGCACATTTTGGGTGGTATCCCAATGATCTCGCCAAACTGGGCAAGCTCCTCGACGAAATGCCCAATGTAGTGGTAGAATTTGGAGCGATCATCGCTGAGCTTGGGCGCCAGCCACGCATGGCAAAACAGTTCTTTACAAAATACCAGGACCGGATACTGTTTGGAAAAGACAGTTGGGTGCCTGAAGAATACGCGACCTATTTCAGGGTTTTGGAAACCGAAGATGAATATTTTCCATACCACAAAAAATATCACGCGTTCTGGGCAATGTATGGAATGGGATTACCTGATGATATCCTGAAAAAAATCTACTATAAGAATGCAATACGGATCATCCCGGGCATCGACAAGACACAGTTCCCGGATTGATTTTTAGGGATGGGTTTTATGGAGTCAAGGGTACAGGTGGTAAAATAGCCTTTTCCCATTGGCTGAATTTGCTTTTTAGTTTTACAAAGATTTTTCTGTTTTTTGCTTTCAAATCATTCTTTTCACCTGGATATTTGGCAAGATCAAAAAGATATTCACCGGCGGTATCGGTAAGTATTTCCAGTTTCCGTCTCGCATCGCTTTTTGGGGGTTACGTTGCGTCATTCGCCAGTAGAATGTTCTTTTTATAGTTTTCGATTCACCGGTACAAACCGTCGTCAGGTCAATGCCATCAATTGGGAATAGTGGATCATAATTTGTTTTTGAAAGAGATAGAATGGTGGCGCTCCAATCCATGGTAATGATTGCCTGGTCTGTAATACTGTTGGCGGTTATCCTTCCAGGCCAGCGTACAATGGCTGGAACCCGGATACCTCCTTCGCGTAAGAGGGCTTTTCTTCCAGCAAACGGCCCCATGTCCGAAAAATTTTCACCGCCATTGTCGCTGGTGAAGATCACAATAGTATTGGCAGCTGACGTTTCGTCCAGTGCTGCAAGGACAGCCCCAATTGCATCGTCCATGCTTTTAATCATGCGGGCAAATGTTTCCGGTGACCCACCCTTTCGCCAATATTCAACAGACAGTGGATAGATACTATCGCCAGGAGCCTGCCATGGCCAATGTGGGGCGTTGAACATGAGGCAAAGAAAAAAAGGCTTTGTATGTTCCCGTTGTATTACCTGTATGGCTTTTTCTTTAAAAAGATCCGTACTGTATCCTTCTTTCACGATGGGCAGGTTATTTTCATAAAGATCTGGCTGGTTCCCAGGATTGGTATGGGATATATAGTCAGTAGCCCCGCCAAGAAAACCAAAGAATTCGTCAAAGCCATTTACCAGGGGGCTGAATTCAGGCAGAAAACCTAAATGCCATTTTCCAATAAGGATTGTCGAATAACCGTTTTTTTGTAACAGGCCTGGCAGGGGTCTGTATTCGGGGGAAAGCCCAACAAGACTATCGCGACCTGAACCCGTCAATGGCTCCCACAGACCAACGGGAGTTCGGGCAGGATAACGACCCGTCATTAATGACACGCGGCTGGGCGTGACAAAGTGCCGACCCGGCATATGCATTGTGAAATTTTATTCCCTCTGAAGCCAGTTTATCCAGATGGGGAGTCTGGTAATCTTTGCGGCCATAACAACTAAGGTCTGCGTATCCAAGATCATCAGCCAGGATGAAAATGATATTTGGCCTCGACTGGGCAATTATCAGCTGGTTTGCTGAAATCACCAAAACAAATAGCAGAAGTTTGTAGCGCATACAAGAACTTAATGTTAGAAAATTAGGATGTTTTAAGGGGAATTGGATTAAAAATTAACTTGCATAGGAATCTTCAAAAGGATGTATCAGCTTGTTTTCGGAATGCTCTATGTTTTCTCCCTGCTACCTATGCCGGTTTTATACGTGTTTTCTGACCTGGTGGCTTTTTTGATGTACTCGGTCATAGGATACCGCAAAAAAGTGGTCTTTGACAATCTCCGGCAGGCATTTCCTGAAAAAACCGAACAAGAAATAAAAACGATCGCAAAAAAATTTTATCGAAATTTTGTTGATCATTGGGCCGAAACTCTGAAGCTATTGTCAGCGAGCAGGCAGACGATGAACCGGATGGCAACGGGCAACTATGAAATATTTCATCAATTGCATGCCACCGGCCGTTCAGTACAGGTTAACCTTGGCCATTTTTTTAATTGGGAACTAATGACGGTGCATACCGGAGTAAATCAACCCTACACATTCCTGACGGTCTATTTGCCACAAAGCAATAAGATAATGAATCGCCTTGTGCTTTACCTGCGCGGGCGATGGGGAAATCCTTTATTATCCAGTTCAGATATGGCGAGGGCCATTATTCCCTGGCGAAAGAAACAATATTTACTCGCCCTGGGTGCCGATCAAAGACCCGTATCACCTGACAACGGGTATTGGCTGAGTTTCATGGGTAAGCCTGCCGGATTTGTAAAAGGTCCTGAGAAGTTTGCACGAGGCCAGGGCATACCCGTGGTGATGATGACCACCACCCGTGTGAAAAGGGGACAATATCACTTTGATTTTTTTCTGTTGGCCGATGACCCTAAATCACTACCGGATGGAGAGTTGATCAGGCGATATGTGCGTCACCTGGAAGAAAATATCCGGCTTCAACCCGATCTTTACTTATGGAGCCATAAGCGCTGGAAACACGAATTGAAACCGGAGTATGAAAAATTGTGGGTTGACGAGCCAGGTTTGATGAAACCCGATAAAACCTGAAATGAGTTGTTATTATTCGTGGATGATCTTCCCGGCACCACTCGTCACCAGGTTTTTAACTGGTGGATTACCTTTATAATAAACTATACTGGCACCACTGGCATCCGCGAAGATCTTGTCAACCGCTGTGACCCGGGCGATCGAATTGCCGGAAGCAGCAATATCCACCTCGGTTGCTGTTACGCCAAAAGCTTCCAGTTTTGAAGCGCCACTGAGATTGCCATACAGGCTTTCTGTTGTGCCGGTTGCAGTTAGTTTAGAAGCCCCTGAAATATCGGCGGAGAGATCGATGCCCGTTCCATTCACGACACAGTTTGATGCACCGGAAAGGACAACCCTCATTACCTGGTTCTGGTCTTCGAAACCACCTATTGCTCCTTCTGATGCTCCCGAAAGGATGACCCCATTAAGAACAGGGAGGGTAACTGTAAAGTCTACCCGGTTTCGATTATTCTTATAGTTTCTAAAATGGATATCCAGGATATGTCCCGGTTCGATCGTGATAACGAGGTCGGCCAGGTCGTCAGCACATCCCTTTGCTTTTATACTAAAGTCATCCGCTTTAGTGATGCTTACGGTATTGGCATCGCCCAGTTTTACTTTAGTGAATCCCGTCTGGTTGAATTCTTTTTCAATTGAGCCTGGACATTCGCGTTTTTCCTTGCTGCAAGAGAAGGCCAGGGCAGCCAGTGTTGCACAGAGTAACAATTTTTTCATGATTAAGGTTTGTAATAGGCGAAAGTGGTATGTAAACCTCAGACCGGCCATTCAAAGTGGTATGAATTGACATTATCCATGCTGAGTTGTAGAAAGTGGTTATTGAAATGTCTGGTGATAGGTCTAAAGATTAAAACCCAAACTTCCTTAATTTTGCGGCCTATGACAACAGAAAAATTACAGGATATGCGGTCCCGCATTGCCGGGATAAGGAGGTTTCTTTGACGTCGAGAACCGACGATATAAAATTGAAGAAGACAGGCAGCTTTCACTAAGTCCAGGTTTTTGGGACGATAACAAAAGAGCTACCGAGATACTCAAAAATGTAAAAATTAACGAGTACTGGGTAAAGTTGTATGAATCTACCGAGACCGCGGTGGAGGATTTTGCTGTGCTGTTCGAGTTTTGGAAAGCAGGCGACGCCACGGAGGAAGAAACAAAGGACGCTTATCAGAAAGCTCTCGATGCACTGGAAGATGCAGAATTCAAGGCAACACTCAATGAACCCGAAGATGAATTGCCGGCTGTTTTGCAGATCAACTCCGGTGCAGGTGGTACTGAGAGCCAGGACTGGGCCGAGATGCTGGCTCGTATGTATCGCATGTATGGAGAAAAGAAAGGGTGGAAGGTTACAGAACTGGACTGGGTATGGGGCGATGGCGCTGGAATTAAAACTGCCACATTGCAGTTCGATGGTGAGTTTGCCTATGGTTTTTTGAAAGCAGAAAGCGGTGTACATCGCCTCGTACGGATTTCTCCTTTCGACAGCAATGCCAGGAGACATACCTCTTTTTGTTCGGTTTTTGTATATCCCCTGGTGGACGATACTATTAATATAGAGATCAAAGACGCCGATGTGAAAATGGAAACAGCCCGTAGCGGCGGCGCCGGCGGTCAGAATGTGAACAAGGTAGAAACAAAAGTAATGCTCACGCATATTCCCACCGGTATCGTGGTAGTGTGCCAGACAGAGCGCTCGCAACTGGGCAACCGTGAAAAGGCGATGACCATGCTGAAAAGCCGGTTATATGAAGAAGAACTTCGTAAGCGAAATGAGCTGCGGGATGCCACCAATGCCAGTAAGAAGAAAATTGAGTGGGGCAGCCAGATTCGAAGCTATGTTTTCCATCCATATAAAATGATAAAGGATCATCGTACAGATTTTGAAACGGGAAACGTGCAACCGGTGATGGATGGCGAACTGGATGGATTTATAAAGGCGTACCTGATGAGTGAAGTGTGAGTATAAGCCAGGTTTAATTTCAATGATCAAATAATTCACCCCAAAATTTTGGAGGTTCAACATGAGTATAGGAACATTTTCATACCCGCTGCCGACCAATGAGCCGGTACTATCGTATGCACCGGGCTCACCGGAGAAAAAAAGACTAAAAGCAGTTTTAAAAGAACTTAAAAAAGAAGAGATTGATATTCCGATGTATATCGGAAGTAAGGAAGTAAGAACCAACAAGAAAATAGCTATTCACCCGCCTCACGAGATCAGTCATACCCTCGGTTATTTTCATGCAGGTGAAGAAAAACATGTCCAGCAGGCTATTGATGCCGCCCTCGCTGCGAAAGAAAGCTGGGCCGCGATGAGCTGGGAGAGCCGCGCGGGGATCTTCCTAAAGGCTGCCGACCTGATCGCGACAAAATATCGTCCCTTTATGAATGGTACTACCATGCTGGGACAAAGTAAAAATGCATACCAGGCAGAGATCGATTCAGCTTGTGAACTGATCGATTTCCTGCGTTTTAATGTTCATTTTCTCAGTGAGATCTATAAACAACAACCGATCAGCGGACCGGGGATGCATAACAGGATGGAGTATCGGCCGCTCGAAGGTTTTGTACTCGCCGTCACGCCGTTTAATTTCACCGCTATTGGTGGTAACCTGCCCACGTCGGCTGCCATGTGTGGCAATGTGGTGGTATGGAAACCGGCAAACACGCAGGTGTATTCTGCACAGATGTTCATGCGCATCCTGAAAGAAGCGGGCTTACCCGACGGTGTTATCAACCTGGTTTTCGTTGATGGCCCCACACTCGGAAAGGTTTGCTTTAACCACACTGATTTCGCTGGTGTACACTTTACCGGGTCTACAGGTGTGTTTAACACCATGTGGGAAACAATTGGTAAAAACATGTCGATGTACCGTTCTTACCCGCGCATCGTAGGTGAGACCGGCGGTAAGGATTTTGTCCTGGTGCATAAGTCGGCTGATGTCGACACTGTTGTAACTGCACTTTTGCGTGGTGCTTTTGAATTCCAGGGGCAGAAATGTTCGGCGGCCTCACGGGCCTATATCCCGTCCAACCTGGCTGAAGAAGTAAAAAAGAGACTGGTCGCGGGAGTGAAAGGCCTGAAGATGGGCACTGTTGAGAATTTCACCAACTTCGTCAACGCGGTGATCGATGAAAAAAGTTTTGACAAGATTAAATCCTATATTGACAACGCGAAAAAAGATAAAAAAGCCGAAGTATGGGTGGGTGGAAAATGCGATAAAAAAGAGGGATATTTTATCCAGCCCACAGTGATAGAAGCAAAAGATCCAAAATACGTGAGTATGTGCGAAGAGATCTTCGGCCCGGTACTTACGGTCTATGTTTACCCCGCTAATAGTTTTGAAAAAACAATTGATTTGGTCAACACAACATCACCTTATGCGCTTACGGGATCGGTCATCGCGAAGGACAGAGCAGCCATTGAACTGGCAACCACCAGGCTAAGGGATGCTGCGGGTAACTTTTATATCAACGACAAACCAACCGGGGCAGTAGTAGGGCAGCAGCCTTTTGGTGGCGCCCGCGGAAGTGGCACCAATGATAAAGCGGGATCGATATTAAATCTTTACAGATGGTTAAGCGCCCGCACCATCAAAGAAACATTTGATCCGCCAGTTGATTATCGTTATCCGTTTATGGGTGAAGAGTAATGCAGAGTTTATAGTCCAAAATATTAAGCCCCGTTCGGGGCTTTTTTATTTTGCGATTGCGATGAGTAATAAAAGAAGATTATATCGTTGATAGTTTTTATGCAATTCATACATCAGAATCTTCATTTCGAGCAACGCGTAGTGAACACTGAGACAACGCCATTTTATGTTTGTGTTATAATTATTAACCAAACCAAAAAACCTCGTATGAAAAAAGTTTTCCTATCCATTTTCGCATTGACTGCAATTGCTGTTGGTAGTTTTGCTCAACAAGGCAGCTTTCAATTGAGCCCTGCTGTTGAATTGGCCCTCCCCACTGGAGACGCAGCCGATAATAGCAAGCCTGGTATTGGAGTTACAGTAAAAGGACTCTATGGTATCAGTGAAGCAGGCCAGATTTCACTGACATCAGGTCTGCTTGTATCTGGTGCTAAAAAGGACATCAAAGAAATGCTAGGTGCAGACAAAATCACCAGCACCATGATCCCCATCCTGGCTGGATATCGTCACAACTTCAACGGTATTTATGTAGAACCACAGGTTGGCTATGGTATCTATGGTGCCAAAATCAAAGGCGGCGAATTCGAATCAAAAGAATCCGATGGCGCATTTACCTGGGCAGCTGGCGCAGGTTACATCTTCAACAATTTTGAAGCAGGTATTCGCTATCAGAGCTCACATAAAGATGGTAGCAATAGCGGATTTTTCGGAGTTCGCCTCGGATATATTTTGCCGATAGGCAGCAAATAAGTCTCAAGCAGTGTTAGTTTTCGGCCATCCCGGGCAACCGGGATGGCTTTTTGTGTTAGCATATTTACCGGTCTCCACTCGGATTTTAACGGAGGATATTTCCGAAAATCGCTGTTTTTAGTTCCTGATGTTATTAGATTGAACAACTGGATATTATGTTTGTCGCGGCCTATTTAAAACAAGGCTATCTAAACTAAAGCTAATATTTTATGAAAAAACTAATCCTGAGTTTATCTCTTATGCTGTTTGTAAGCGTATTCGCTTTCGCACAAACCAAATTTGGTGTTACAGCGGGCACCAGTTTTGCATCCATGAAAACAAAGATCGAAGGTGTGTCCATTACTACTGACAGCAAAATCGGCTTCAGTGTAGGCTTCCTGGCCGATATGGGCATCAGCGAAAATTTCGCTTTCCAGCCTGGACTGAACTTTAACCAGAAAGGTGGGAAGATGAAGTCGGGCAATGATGAAGCAACACAAACGCTGAACTACATTGAAGTGCCACTTAACTTTATTTTCAAAACACAGGCGGGGAATGGTAAATTCTTTGGTGGCCTGGGTCCTGTACTGGGATATGGTATCAGCGGTAAAGCAAAGTATAAAGAAAATGGCTCTACCGAAACTGAAGACATCAATTTCGGAAACGACGAAGCGGAAGATGATGTCAAACCTTTCGAAGCTTCTGGTAATATCCTGGCGGGTTATGAATTCGCGAATGGATTTTTCGCTGCTGTAAACTACAATTTAGGTCTTAGCAACATCGCCTTGGGTGATGGTGACTATTCTACCAAGAACAGATTCTTTGGTATCCGCATCGGCTATATGTTTGGCGGTAAATAATAACCGTTCAACCGATAAACCAAATCGAAAAAAGGCTGACTTATAACTAAGTCAGCCTTCCTTTTTATCCAGGTAGTTGTCGGCGAAGATGTAGAATAGTCTCCTTTTGTACGGAATTAGTTGTTGATTTTATTTCCCATTATACATCACAGCTTTGCGGAGATTTCAAAGAAAATCGCCGGTACCGTGTTACGTGTATCTTAACTTAAATATGGCAGCATTTTAGACATAAGATGGTCAATAAAATCATTTTGTATGAAAAAATTACTTTGTATCGTGGTTCTCAGTTCTTTTTTTTCATTGGTAAAAGCACAGCAAACACATTTTGGGATCAAAGCAGGAGTAAACTTATCCAGTGTGGGAATTGATGGCGGCGATGATTATAACAGCAAGGCCGGACTTCACGTCGGGGGGCTGGCGCATATTCATATTACACGGCAGTTTGCTCTCCAACCCGAACTCGTCTTTTCAATGCAGGGAGGTAAAGATGACAATGTAAAACTAAAACTCAATTACATCAATGTCCCGCTGTTGGCGCAATACATGACCAATGATGGTTTCAGGCTTCAAACAGGTCCACAACTTGGTTTCCTGGTATCTGCCGAAAGAAAAATTGGAGATGTGGAAGTTGACGTAAAGGATGATCTGTCTACCATAGACTTTTCCTGGGCTTTTGGTGCGGGTTACCTGTTCTCTTCGGGTTTTGGGATCGATGCCCGTTACAATCTTGGCATCAGCAATATCAGCGATGATGATAGTTTCGAAGCTAAGAACAGCGTTTTCCAGTTTGGAGTTTTTTACCAGTTTATGCATGGTAAGTCCACAAGACGCAGGTGATCGAATCTTAATGTACTTGAATTGGGGCCTTACAGCCCCAATTTTTTTTCATGGTAAACAGATCCGGGCGTAAAAAATAAGCATAAAGGCCACCTCTTTGTTATTTTTACAAAAAATATCATTCTTGAAATCTATTTTATCGGAACAACAACTCGCCATTACTATCAGGCGCCTGGCTCACCAGATCCTGGAAAATAATACCCAGTTGGACGATACGGTCCTGATAGGTATACAGCCGCGCGGCATCTATTTATCCGACAGGGTAGTGGCTGAGATCAGGAAGGAGTTTCCCCAATCAAAAATTCACTATGGTAAACTGGACATCACATTTTATCGCGATGATGTCCGGCAGGGTCTGCATGTTGCCAACCAGACGGATATACCTTTCTCGCTTGAGAAGAAAAAAGTGGTACTCATAGATGACGTATTGTACACTGGCCGCACTATCCGTGCTGCACTCGATGCCCTGCTGGCTTTTGGCCGTCCTGAGAAAGTGGAATTATGTGTATTGATCGATCGCCGGTTCAGCCGCCAACTCCCGATCCAGCCCGATTATGTTGGTAAAGCCATCGATTCGATCATTTCCCAAAAGGTAAGGGTGCTGTGGAAAGAGAAGGATGAAAGGGAGGAAGTGGTTATTTTGGATTAAGGTACAAGGGACAAGGTACAAGGGACAAGGGACAAGGGACAATGTACAAGGTACAAGGGACAAGGTACAAGGGGCAAGGGGCAAGGGACAAGGTACAAGGTACAAGGGACAAGGGACAAGGTTTAGATACTAAACTAACAATATGTCTCAGGAGCTCGAGAACGGGTTTCATACTTATGCAAAGTCGGTGAGGGATTTTTGTACCAGGTAGAAATGGGATGTGATCAATAAAGAATATATAAAACAGGTTATTCGGTCTAGCGGTTCAGTGAGTGCCAACTATATTGAAGC
>JAEYVW010000245.1 GCA_023429365.1 Bacteroidota bacterium | reverse complement strand
TTAATTCGTTGCATGGTTGTAAAAGCAGCGAGACCAAACAATCCCAGGCAGGCAAGCAATATGGCCAGCCCGGCTGACACGCCGAATAATGAAGATGTACGCTGCTCAGCCTGGTAAAGACGATTGTAGTCTTCATCCAGGAAATGATATTCAAAAGGACGATGGGCCACCCTTTGTTTCCACAATGCCTCCAACCGGCTGATCACCGGTTGCATATCCTGCCCATTTACACGGATCATAAATGTCCTCACCATATTTTGAGCCAGGAAAATCACCAATGGCTTCACCGGTTCATGCAGGCTTTCAAAATTGAAATCCTTTACGACACCTACGACAGGTCCGGCAGCATTCTTTTCGATAGTCCGGCCAACAGCCTGGTCAGGATCCCATCCCAGTTTGGCAGCCAAAGTTTCGTTGATGATGTAAGGCTGTTTAAAATTGGCATATTCGTTACTGGTATCCATTAAAGCAAAATCACTCAGCTGAAAATCGCGCCCGGCCCGCATTTCCATCTTCAGGGTGCTGACAAAGTCGAGGTCTACAGGCATGGCATTGACTGATATATCATGTTGACCTTTTTCATCAACCGCCCGTATACCGTCACCCCATTCTACAAACTCCGGCGTCTCGTATGCCGCAGTAACTCCTTCCACACCCGACACCTCGGCGATAGCCTGTTTTAAATTTTCATATCCTGAAGCCATTTTGCTATCGATGGGTAATACCAGTACATGGTCTTTATCATATCCGAGGTTCTTCTGTTGCAGAAATTTCATCTGTTGCAAAATGATGGCCGTGTAAATAATCAGGAATACCGATATGCCAAATTGAACGACGATCAATGACCTGCGTAAAAAATTATTCGTTCCTGTAAAATTGAACCCCGACTTGAGAATACCCATGATCCGAGTGCCTGATAGGACCAGCGCGGGATATACGCCAGCCAGGAAGCTAACCGCTACTGTAAACAATACCAGCAAAAGAATTGGCATTGGTTGTAACAGGTTGGAAGCTGTAAACTGCTTCCCGGTGATCGTATTAAAATAAGGTATCAGTAAAATAGCCAGCATCAAGGCGAGACCTGCCGCGATCATTGTTATAGCCGTCGATTCGGCAATGAATTGTGTGAATACCTGACGTCGGGAAGCACCCATCACCTTACGCATTCCTATTTCACCAGTTCTGCCTGAAGCCTGTGCCGTTGCAAGGTTGGTATAGTTGGCGCAGGCGATAACCAGGATCAATAAAGCGACGATAGCAAACATATAAATATAGGTCATACTGCCATTAGGCTCAAACCCTGCGAGGGATGATTGCAGGTGAACTGTAGTAAGCGGTTCTAAGTTGTAGTGCAGGTATGCCGACCCCTCAAGCCTGGCTTCCTTTTTGGTTTCCGGGCGATCCATAAACGCGTTGATCTGCTGTTGCAGCCCCGCTATACTTTTATGGTCTTTCAATAATAAATAGGTGATCCAGTTGGCTGTCCACCATTGCTCCTCTTTAACCTGGTTGCCCAGGTTGAGAAATTGTGTGACAAAATCAAACTTGATCTGGGAATTTTGAGGCGTGTTTTCGCAAATACCTGAAACGGTATAATCCCTGTTCCCGATCGTCAGCGTTTTATTCAGGGCACTCTCGGTCCCGAAATACCTGGCGGCGGTAGCTTTGGTAATAACAATCTTAGAAGGATCATTGAGTGCGTCTGCTGCATTACCTTTTAACAACGGAAAAGAAAAAACCTTAAAAAATGCTTCGTCAGCGTACAGGAAACGATTTTCTTCAAAAACCTTTTCTCCGCGTTGAACCACCCGGCTGCCAAGATAGGTTCGAACATATTCTTCCACTGCCGGAAATGTTCGTGCAAACTGTGGACCTGGCTTTGTCCCTGTGGAGACTGCTGACGAGGCGGTTCCTTCCACACTATATTCCATTGTCATTCGTACGATGCGATCACGATTTTCATGAAACTTATCATAGCTCAATTCATGGGTAATATATATTCCGATCAACAGGCAGGCCGTCAATCCCGACATCAGGCCTACGATATTAATGACAGAATAGAGTTTATTCTTGCGAAGGTTTCGAAAAGCAGTCTTTAAATAATTTCTAAACATGATCGTATCGATTTATTCAGTTCTTAATGACTTAACGGGATTTGCCAGGGCTGCACTGATAGCATGGAAACTAACCGCCGCTATGGCCACGACAATTGCAGTTATACCCGCCGCAATAAACATCCACCACCCCATTTGTATGCGATAGGCAAACTCCTGCAACCAATTATTCATAACCCACCAGGCCAGTGGTGATGCTATAGCAAGTGAAACAACAACAAGCCGGAGGAAATCTTTTGTCAACAGCGATGCGATACCCGTAACAGAAGCACCCAGTACTTTTCTAATTCCGATCTCCCTGGTACGTCGATGCGCAGCAAGATGCGCCAGGCCAAACAAACCCAGGCAACAAATAATGATTGATAATACTGTCGCGACGCCGATAATCTTCTGCCAGCGTTGCTCCTGCTCATACGCCTTCGCATTCAATTCATCTAAAAACTGGAACTCAAACAAGGCCGAGGGCATCGCTACTTTATAGGCTGCCTCAATGGCTTTCAGCGCCCGAGCCTGATTCTGTTTTTGTATTTTCACCCATATACCACCGGATATCCAGTCGCATTCAAACATTACCATCGGTTTAATACGCTCATGCAGGGAGCCACTATGAAAATCTTCGACAACACCCACAATTGTCTTTAGTTCTTTATCAAAGCGATCGTTGGTATAAAACTGTGTGCCGATAGGCGCATCAAGACCCGCAGCTCTTACAAAAGCTTCATTCACGATTACAGCGTGCTGCCTGTCGGAGGGAATGGCTGAGGAAATATTACGACCCGCCTTTAATTTTAGTTGCATAACCGGCAGCCTTTGTTCATCTATAATCTCATGAAGGGCTGCGATGGTCTTGTCCCCCAACTTTACATCATATAACTGACCGTCGGCGCCAAATGAAACGTGCTGAACAGCGGGTTCCTTCAGAAGTTCGTGTCTGAAAACTTCCCTCACTGCCTTGTAATCCCTATTACCCCTGATATGTGTTCTAACTACCTGGTAAGGATCATAACCCAGATCCCTGGTACGGATAAAATCCATTTGCTGATAATAAATGATCGTGGCGATAATAAAAAATATAGCTAGTGAAAACTGCACCACCACCAGTGACCGGCCAAATAAATTACGTCCTGAGAGATGTAGCCTCTTGTACAATACTTCTTTTGGCCGGAAAGCTGACAAGACATAAGCAGGGTAAAAACCTGTAAGCAAAACGATACCCAAGAGTAAAATGACCAGCCAGCCGATCATTTCAAAGGTTAATGATTCTTCAAACACAAGTTGCTTACCCGAAAGCTGGTTGAACAATGGCAACGAGACCTGTACCAAAAAAAGAGCGGCTAGAAAAGCAATGACACAAACAATACCCGATTCGAATAGAAACTGAAAAATGATCTGCCGTCTTGCACCACCGGTGATCTTTCTTACCCCTACTTCCTTAGCTCTCTTTAATGATCCGGCGATACTGATATTGACAACATTCACTGCCGCCATAAAAAGGATGAAAAGAGATATACCAAGGAATAGCCATGAGAAAACAGGATTGCTTTCATTGACGATCCCTCCTTCTCGTCCACCGCCTCCGGCTGCCAATGGCTCCAGGTGCATATCGCGGATAGGTTGCAGCCCGTAACTGATCTTTGGATCGTGGTTATACAACCGCTTGCTTTCGCTGACCTGTTTTCCAGCGTGAATGGCGAAAACAGCATCAAATTTCCTGGCAACCTCATCCGTGTTTGCACCGGGACGAAGTTGTACGAATGTCCCCAGGTATTGGTTGAGCCAGGCATGATCGGTAAATGAAAGTTGCAGGTAACGCAGTGGCAGGACTATATCAAAACGAATAGATGAATTCTTTGGCGGATCTTTTGCGATACCTGCAATAACCAGGGGTCTTCCCAGTTTATCAGCAGAGGGATCACTATCGGGACTGATCGTCTTACCAATAACATCGATACTATTAAAATATCTCCTGGCAACAGACTC
>JAEYVW010000244.1 GCA_023429365.1 Bacteroidota bacterium | reverse complement strand
TGGAATGGCGACGCGTTTGCTCCACTACACCCTGCCTCGCATCAACAAGAATGATGATCAGGTTGGAATTGGATGCACCTGTGATCATATTCCTCGTGTACTGCACATGACCGGGGGCATCAGCGATAATAAATTTTCTTTTGGGTGTGGTGAAATACCTATAGGCTACATCGATGGTAATTCCCTGCTCACGCTCTGCACGAAGTCCATCGGTAAGCAGGGCCAGGTCTACCGAACCATCTGTCCTGTTTTTGGTAGAACGCTCGAGTGCTTCCAGCTGATCGACCAGGATATTTTTGCTGTCGTACAGCAGCCGGCCGATCAATGTGCTTTTGCCATCATCCACACTCCCTGCCGTGATAAATCTTAATAAATCCATTTAAACTATTCTTTAATATCACTTATGAATTAAATTACTCTTCCCCACTCCCCACTCACCACTCACCACTCACTACTCACTAGAAATACCCATTCTTCTTCCTATCCTCCATCGCCGCCTCAGTCACCCTGTCATCGATCCTTGTCTCCCCTCTCTCGCTGATACGTGTTGATATGATCTCGTTGATCACTTCATCCAGGGTGGACGCGCTGGATTCTACCGCAGCCGTACAGGTCATATCACCCACCGTGCGGTAGCGAACCTGCTTTTTCAAAATGATGTCGGTGGGTTCGATATCGATAAAATCTGATACCGCCACCAACTGGCCTTCGTGATTGATCACTTCGCGTTCATGCGCGAAATAGATAGATGGCAATTCGATATTTTCTTTCCGGATATAATTCCAGATATCGAGTTCTGTCCAGTTGCTGATAGGAAATACCCTCACATTTTCACCTTTATGAATACGGCCATTGTATATATTCCAGAGTTCGGGGCGTTGCAGTTTTGGATCCCACTGACCAAATTCATCACGTACAGAAAATATACGCTCCTTGGCCCTGGCTTTTTCCTCATCCCTCCTCGCGCCGCCAATGCAGGCATCGAAACCAAACTCTTCAATAGTGTCGAGCAGGGTATGTGTCTGCAACCAGTTACGGCTGGCGAACTTGCCTTTTGGTTCTGTCAGTTTTTTCTGCCTGATGGTATCTTCCACTTTTCTGACAACCAGAGTGGCATCTACTTCCCGCGCCAGCTGATCGCGGAAAGCGAGGGCTTCGGGAAAGTTGTGACCTGTATCAATATGAACCAGTGGAAAAGGTATCCTGCCCGGCGCAAAAGCCTTCTTCGCCAGGTGCACCAGGGTGATAGAATCCTTGCCGCCACTAAAGAGTAAGGCCGGCCTTTCAAACTGGGCAGCCACTTCCCTCATGATATGAATGCTCTCCGCTTCAAGTTGTTCTAAATAATCCAACCGGTATTTACCCATATGATATTCTTTATGTCTACTATATTAGTAGACTTATAATGCAAAAAAATTTTTAACCTGTTTTTGTCATTGATATATGAAGCCCACATTCCTTTTGCGATGTCTCCCACCACCAGCGACCGGCTCTCGGGTCTTCGCCGGGTTCGATCGCGCGGGTACAGGGTGCGCAACCGATGCTGATATATCCTTTATCATGCAGGGAATTGTAAGGAACATAGTGCTCCTTCAAGTAATTCATCACTTCTTCGAAAGACCAGTTGATAAGAGGATTGAACTTGAACAACTGCTTTTCTTCTGACCATTCTATCATCGGCATTTGCCGGCGGTTGTCCGACTGGCCTGCTCTCAACCCCGTGATCCATACCCTTGCTCCTTCCAATGCGCGGTTCAGGGGTTTTACTTTTCTGATAAAACAGCATTCCTTGCGGTTTTCAACAGACTCATAAAAACTGTTGATCCCTTTTACCGTCACAAATTCTTCCACATCCGAAGCTTCGGGGAAAAATACACGGATCGGCTTTTTGTATCGTGCAATAGTTTTATCAAGTAACTCATAGGATTCGTTGAACAGCCGCCCGGTATCGATCGTGAAAATGGAAACATCGATATTATGTTTAAAAATCACATCAGTCAATACCTGGTCTTCCTGTCCTAGCGAGGATGAAAAAACAACCTTGCCGGGAAACAGTTCGGCAACCAGGCTTACTGCTTCCGGCAAAGTGCTGTCTTCGATCTTTTTTATAAGGTCGGGGGTTAGCATTAATCGAGGTTCGGTTGAGGTGTATAACGCAGGTAAGGCTTCACGATCTTTACACCTTTGGGGAATTTTTTAATCGCATCCTCTGTTGAAACAGCCGGTACCACGATCACGTCTTCACCCTGATTCCAGTTGGCAGGCGTAGCCACGCTATGGTTGGCGGTCAGCTGAAGCGAATCCACAACACGGAGGATCTCATAGAAATTCCGGCCGGTAGACGCGGGATAGGTGATCATGAGTTTGACCGTTTTATCGGGCGCGATCACAAATAGTGAGCGAACCGTAGCGGTCGCAGATGCATTGGGGTGGATCATATCGTATAGCGTTGCCACATTCCTATCTTCATCGGCGATGATGGGAAAATTGACATTGCAATTCTGGGTCTCATTGATATCATTTACCCATCCGCGGTGTTTATCCAGTGGATCCACGCTTACCGCTAAAACTTTTACATTACGCTTTGCAAACTCTTCGTTCAATAGGGCGGTCCGACCAAGTTCCGTTGTACAAACAGGTGTATAATCAGCAGGATGCGAAAACAGAATACCCCAACTATTGCCCAGGTATTCATAAAAATCAATTTCACCGGCAGTGGTTTGTGCTTTAAAATTGGGAGCAACATCCCCAAGACGTAATGACA
>JAEYVW010000225.1 GCA_023429365.1 Bacteroidota bacterium | reverse complement strand
CCGTTACATTTGCGCATTATTTATACCGTATGGACCCGCAGCCTGCCATTTCTTTTGACAATACCGAATTTGCTTTTGAATACAAGTCTGATAAAGAGTTAAAAAAAGCCCGTTTCCTGTTTTCTTCTATGGGAATTTCATGGCTGGTGAAACTGGGACTTAAGGTTACCCCCTGGGCAATTAAATCAAAGCTGCCAGTAAAAGGGTTGATCAGGAATACTATTTTCACGCAGTTCGTTGGTGGTGAAACTTTGGAGGAAACATCGGCTGTTGCAAAAAAACTGGGGGAATATAAAGTTCAGGTTATCCTTGATTATGGTGTGGAAGGTGGCGATGATGGTGAGAGTGGGTTTGATCACGCAACCGAAGAATTCATCCGTGTGATCAATTACGCAGCTACACAGCCGAATATTCCTTTTATGAGTGTGAAAGTGACGGGTATAGCACGATTTGGTTTATTGGAAAAGATTGATACGGCTATGCACAATGCGGAGGGTACCCTTATGAAAAGATACCTGAAATCGGTGGATGAACTGCCTGCTGCGGAAAAAGAGGAATGGCACCAGGTACGCCGCCGGTTGATGACGATTTGTGAAACAGCTGCTGCCCGAAATGTCGGTGTTCTGATTGACGCGGAAGAAACCTGGATCCAGGATCCGGTAGATGCGCTTACAATCCTCATGATGGACACCTTTAATAAAAACAAGGTTGTGGTTTACAACACCCTGCAGCTATATCGTCACGACCGACTTGCGTTTTTAAAAGATAGTTTTGCCGCGGCGGAAGAACGAAGCTTTATCCTCGGAGCTAAACTCGTACGGGGAGCTTATATGGAAAAAGAAAGACAGCGGGCTGCCGATAATAATTATCCATCACCCATTCAGCCCGATAAGGAAAGCTGCGACCGTGACTATAACGATGCCGTTAAGTTTTGCGTTGATCATCTCGACCGTGTAGCCCTGATCGTAGCTTCACACAATGAATACAGCAACCTGCTGACCACGCAATTACTACAACAAAAAGGATTGCCGCTCAATCATCCTCGCGTTCATTTCAGCCAACTCTATGGGATGAGCGACAATATCACATTTAACCTCGCGCACGCCGGCTGCAGCGTCAGTAAATACCTGCCGTTTGGACCAATTGGTGATGTGATACCCTATCTCATGCGCCGGGCCCAGGAAAATAGTTCAGTTGAGGGGCAGACCGGACGTGAACTCATGCTGATCCGCAAGGAGCTTGAAAGACGGGCCGCCCGGAAGTCGCTTTGATCCTGCTTCTATTACAACATCCTCCAATGTGAATAATATTACCTGCAACGCGCTGCATTTTAACGTCTTTTGGTATTATTCTTGAAATGACAGGGTATCAGGATGAAGGTCATCCTGTAGCAGAGCGGTTCATTGCGTTTATTTTGAAAAATTTCGGTTAGTGGTCAGCGTCCCACCTGTACATCGCTGATTTTTATATCCAACCCTGTTAAATCTGATTATGTAAAATTTTTACTCAAAATTTTTTGAGAAATGTTCCTGGCCACTGGTGCTTCATTTGATTTTATGCAGTTTTTGCAGATCATTAGCTGGATTTTAATTCCTGTTTTATTCCTGGCGATTGCGCTGACAATTTTTTTCCATTACAGGCGAAAAAAACTTGATGAACCCGTGATCGATCCCATACAGAAGCTCATGGTAGGTTCACCCGAACTGGTTGGTTATACCAAAGGAGATGGAGAATTTGTTTGTTTTGATCATTCGCCCCTGATCAGCGAGTATAAAAACCGCCTGACATTATCTCATGCCCGGTTTACCGCTTTACATCACGACTTTGAAAAACTTGAAAGCCGATATCGGTCAATGGCGGGTTACGCTGTTGCTCATTTCAAAAACAAAAATGAAAACCTGATGAAAAGCCAGGAAAAACTGCCCAGACAGCTGCAGGAAGAAATTGACCGGCTGGCAGCACAACACAAGTCGGAGAAAGAAGAGATGCTGGCCAAACTCGAACAGCTGAATCAATCCTTCAAAAGCCTGGAGGAAGAAAACAAACTTTTGCAGGATCAGCTTGCCATTCAAAATGCCTCCGGCTGGGAAAAGGATGTGATCGTTGAACGTTGGAAAGAAGAAAACCGTTCACTAAAAGATAAGGTGGCAGAACACCAATATTTGCAGGACGTTCTGGATGAGAAAAAAACACAGATCGATTACCTGCAATATCAGTTGGAGCAACGCATCATCAGGCAGCATGAACTGGCCAATGAAAAATCGCAGTTGCAGGAAGAACTGGCAGAAAGCAGGAACCAGTATAAAATACTATCCCAACTTAATAATAATCTTGAGAAAGAGCTGCTTCATCAAAAAGAAATGGTTGATCAACTCCAGGTAGAGCTTTGCGCGAAGGAAGAGCAGATAGCTGAGCAACAAGTCCAGTTGACAGCTAAACAGGATTTGTCCCGGGTTGATTGGTAAATGGGGATAAGGAATTTGGAATCAGGGCATTCACATTTTCCTCACAGCAGTGAATATTCGTATCTGGCTGCCTTGTTTCTTATTAAATTGCGGCCATGCGACAATATTTAGGACTTCTCCAGCATATATTGGACCACGGCACTGAAAAAAAGGATCGTACGGGTACCGGTACTAAAAGCGTATTTGGATACCAGCTCCGCTTTGACCTGCAAAATGGGTTTCCCCTGGTTACAACCAAGAAAGTACACCTGAAAAGTATTATTCATGAACTGTTATGGTTCCTAAAAGGTGAAACAAATATTGCTTACCTAAAAGAACATGGGGTAAAGATCTGGGATGAATGGGCTGATGAGCAGGGAGAACTTGGTCCTGTTTACGGCAAGCAATGGCGAAGTTGGGAAGGAAAAAACGGGATCGTTGTAGACCAGGTCAGCGACCTCATCAACCAAATAAAAAAGAATCCTGATAGCCGCAGGTTGATCATCAGTGCGTGGAATGTAGCCGATCTCCCAGAAATGGCGCTGATGCCCTGTCATACTTTGTTCCAGTTTTACGTAGCCAATGGCAAGCTCAGTTGCCAGCTTTATCAACGCAGTGCTGATGTTTTCCTTGGTGTGCCTTTCAATATCGCCTCATACGCATTATTGACGATGATGATTGCCCAGGTTTGTGAACTCGAGCCAGGTGAATTTGTTCATACTTTTGGTGATGTACACATCTACAGCAATCATATGGAGCAGGTGAAATTGCAATTAAGTCGTGATCCTTTACCTCTTCCAGTCATGAAGCTAAACCCGGCAGTTAATAATATCTTTGATTTCAGGTTCGAGGATTTTACATTGGAGCATTACCAGTCACACCCGGCCATTAAAGCTCCCGTGGCAGTATAATTTTTTAAATCATCGCCCATGATCATCACGCTTGTTGTGGCAGCCGCAAGGAATAATGCCATTGGCAAAGACAATAAATTGCTTTGGCATCTGCCTAACGACATGAGGTATTTTAAAAACGTAACCTGGGGATTCCCGGTAGTGATGGGAAGGAAGACATTTGAAGCGCTGGGCAAACCACTGACCGGCAGGAAAAATATTGTTCTTACCAGGCAACCCGACTGGAAAGCAGATGGTACAGTGGCGGTAAAAAGTTTTGACGATGCCCTGCTTCTTGCCAATGAAATGGACGTCAAAGAATTGATGGTGATCGGCGGAGGGGAGATCTATAGTGCTTTATTCGACAAAGCCCGTCGCATCCATCTAACCCGTGTAAATACAGATCTCGATGGCGATACTTTTTTCCCTGAGATTGATCCGAAAAAATGGAAACTGGTTAGCCAGAAAAATTACGAAGCCGATTCCAAACATGCCTATAACTACTCCTTCCAGGTATGGGAGAGATAACAGTCCGGTCAACAGCAGCAATACCTGAAATATGTATTCCAAATTCCAGCTTGCACTCAAATACCTTTCGTATTATGTTTCCGCATCCAACAGTCGGGGCCATGGTATGCATTCACCCTTTGTGTTTGAGCTGATCACACATGTATTGAATGATACGACCAGGTATCCGGCTTACGAAAAAGTTGAGCAATTGCGTGAAAGACTGATTGCCGACAAAACAAAGCTTGAAGTGCAGGACTTTGGTGCGGGTTCATCCCTCACAAAAAGCAATCGCAGAAGCGTGTCGTCTATCGCGAAAAATGCGGCAAAGCCGGCAAAGTTTGGACAGTTGTTGTACCGGATGGTAAAATATTATAAACCCAAAACCATACTCGAACTCGGCACATCACTCGGCATCACGAGTTCCTACCTTGCCATAGCCAACCCTGCTGCCGTCCTAACGACCCTGGAGGGGGCTGATTCCGTTGCATCGCTGGCCCGGCAGAATTTTGATAGACTTGCTTTAAACAACATTCATATTCGGCAGGGTAATTTTGATGAAAGCCTCCACTTAGTCCTTGAAGAGATAAAGACGCTTGATTTTTGTTTTATCGATGGCAATCATCGCCAGGAACCGACTGAACGATATTTTCAGCAGATTTTGCCATATATCCATAATGATACAATACTTGTTTTTGATGATATCCATTGGAGCAGGGATATGGAACAGGCATGGGAAACTATCAGTAGCGATAAGACGGTGAAGTGTACGATCGATCTTTTTAATATAGGTATCGTACTTTTTCGGCAGGAATTTAAGGAAAAGCAACTTTTCGCAATCAGGTATTAACCTGCAGAAAAATATACCTTGATATAAGTCTACAATCCCTGAATCAGGCAGGATGTTCCTTTTAAAATTTTATATCTTCGGTTTGAATCGATTACTATATTCGTGTAATAAACTGTACTGCCTACATGACCATCGGCTTGCTTAAAGAACCAGCTCCAGAATCCCGTGTATCGCTATTGGCGGAAGCCGTAGCCACGCTCACCAAAAAAGGTAATACAGTCTTAGTTGAGAAAGGTGCAGGTGAAAAAGCTTTTTGCAACGATTCTGAATATGAAAAAGCCGGTGCTTCCATCCGTGAGGCACATGATGTGGTTTCAATGTCGGATATTATCCTGGCTATTCACCAGCCGAATGCCATTCTCCAGGTGCCATCATCGAAGATCCTCGTGGGTGTATACCAACCCCTGTACAACGCAGGTGCCATGAGCGACTGGGCTTCAAAAGGACTTACAGCTTTTTCCCTTGATATGCTTCCACGCACAACGCGTGCACAATCGATGGATGTGTTGAGTTCACAGGCCAATATCGCAGGTTATAAAGCGGTATTACTGGCTGCTAATCTTTATGGCAGGTATTTCCCAATGTTTATGACAGCGGCAGGCAGTATTGCTCCCGCCAAAGTACTGATACTTGGCGCAGGTGTTGCCGGCCTGCAGGCAATCGCCACTGCCAGGAGACTTGGCGCGGTAGTAGAAGTGTTTGATACCAGGCCAGCCGTGAAGGAAGAAGTGATGAGCCTCGGTGCGAAGTTTATTGAAGTGGAAGGTGCAGCCGATGCCAGCAAAGCGGGTGGTTACGCTGTTGAACAAACCGAGGAATATAAACAAAAGCAACAACAGCGGATCGCCGACAGTATTGCCAAAGCAGATATCGTGATCACCACTGCCCAGATACCTGGTAAAAAAGCGCCGATCCTGATCACGGAACGAATGCTTGATACCATGCGCAACGGATCCGTGGTAATCGACATCGCCGCGGCAACGGGAGGTAATACGCCGTTTACAAAGAATGATGAAACCGTCGTTTACAAAGGCATCAGCATCGTGGGCAATTCTAATTTACCGGCGAGCATGCCCTCCGATGCAAGTAAACTTTATGGGAAAAATATCCTGAACTTTTTAAACCTGATCATCAGCAGCGATGGTAA
>JAEYVW010000170.1 GCA_023429365.1 Bacteroidota bacterium | reverse complement strand
ATCCATTTAAACCGATTGCAACGATGATTTTTCAACAGATAAATTTTTCTTTATGCACCTGGCATTCAAAAGATCAGGCTGGCATGAGATTTTCTATCTAGATAATCCCTTAAACCTATACTTATGACGGAAAAATCAATTTCATCTCAAAATGGCTCGACTACACTGACCGTGGTGGCAGTGGAAAAGAAAACAGATCGGGAACTGGCAAGACTAATTCCAATTAGTAAACCGGCCTCTCAACCTGTTAACCAAATGCCACCCCAGCCAGAAATGTACATCAAGGCCAAGAAGCATGATTTTCTTTGATTTGACGTTGAAGTTTTACAACTAAAGACCTGTTCAGATTCAGATTTGAACAGGTTTTTTTATATCCTAACTATTTGAATCCAGACCAGGAAAGAATGCTAATCCTTCTTTATTGATCCATACACTGATTGATCGGTCTCTTACCGGAAAGTCTGCCCAGCCATCTTCATTAATGACTGTTTCGCCACATTGTCCATAAATATCTACAAAGTTTTTCCCCGCATGTTGTTTTCCAATTTCCATTGCCTTAGCACCGGCTGCTCCGTTGGTCAGGACAACAGCGCATCCGCTTCCATCTTTTTCGGTGATACCCTCACGGGTCCAGCCGACCGTACTGGGATGATCAAAGTAGTCGCGTTGCTTTCCGTAAGCAAAATCCTTTCTGACACGAATCAGATTTTCCAGGCCGGGTACCGTGTTTAACTCTACATAAACTTCCTCCCCATCTTTATGGTCTACATATTTAGCCTCATACATGGCGGGATAGAAAATGCAGGGCAACCCGCTTTCCCGCAACAGGATGATCGCATACGCATGTGGCTTGAACCAATAATCGACCGGTGACTGCAGCGATTGAAGGGGTTGTGTGTCGTGGTTGTCAACGAAAGTAATAGCAAGATCGGGTTTGGATTCAACGAGAGAGTTATGTAGAATGGTACTCATATCGAATCCTTCATCACTCGTGGATGCCCGATGAAAATTAAAATGCAGCGGTACATCAAAGAGTTGCATTTTTCCGGCAGTGGCATCAATGTATTGCAGCAGTAAACCTGTGTCGGCGCTCCAGTATTCACCGATACATAGAAAATCATTGTCAAAATGCTGGCGCAGATGGTCGAGCCACTCGTTAAAAAAGTCGTGGGGGATATGCTTTACTGCATCCAGCCTAAAGCCGTCGACCTTTGTCGACTCCATATACCATTTGCCCCAGTTAAAAAGTTCTTCGCGTACAAATGGGTTTCTAAATTCCACGTCCGCGCCCATCAGGTAATCATAATTGCCGAATTCCTCCTCCATCACGTAATCCCATTGGCCGTTGGTATGATCGTTATGTATTAGGTAGATATGTTCAGGGTCTTCACTGATGCCAGTAAAAGAGCGCCAGTCCCAGACAAATTCAGAATAGCGGCCGTTTCGGCCAGGGAAATTAAATTTGGTCCAGGCTTCAATGATCTCTTCTTCCAAAACAAATTCGGTGCGGTTATAAGGATCAACTTTCCTGGCGGGAAAACTTTCTTTCTCGTCAGCCCCGTGTCTATGATTCAACACTATGTCGGCTAGTACCTGGATATTTTCCTGGTGCAGGCGGTCAATACAGTCCTGGTATTCCTGCCGGGTTCCATACCTTGTCCTGACCGATCCTTTTTGATCAAATTCGCCCAGGTCGTACAGGTCATATACCGCATAACCGGGCTCTTCAGTGCCAAAAGCTGACTTATAAGCTGGTGGGAGCCAAACATGGGTAATGCCCATCGATGCGAGTTCTTCTGCTTTATCGCTAGCGTGTAGCCAAAGATTTCCTTCGGTAGAATAATACCAGTGAAAGAATTGAAAGAGTGTGAGGTTGTTCATGATGACTTTATTAATTGGGTGTAGTTGCAAGATTTTCAACTGAAAGGGGCAGAACCAGGGAGATATTATTTTCTCTAAGTGCATTGACGATATAAAATATTGCGTCATGCCTCGCCACCATATACCCGGGTTGCCGGTGGTTATCGATCCAGAACCAAACCGCGATTTTGATGGCGGTGAATTTTACATCGTTGAAGAACACATCGACGGGTTTCCCGGGATACAGGTAACTGATTTTTGACAGGGCTTTCATGATGGTCCCATGTGTAATTTCCAGGTCCGTATTGTGATCTATATAAAATTCGAGTTCTATCCGTCGTTCAGGCGTCAGGGAATAATTGATGAGAGGTTTTTGGATCACATCCCGGTTTGGAATCATCAGGTGCAAACCAGAGAACGTGCGGATTGTAGTTGATCGCAACTGTATTTCCTCAACATTCCCTATAAAATCATTTGTCTTGATAGTATGGCCTATATCAAATGGTTTTTTAAAAGCTATATAAACCCCGGCAATAAAATTGGCTGTAATGTCCTGAAATGCGAAGCCGAGGATAATGCCGATGATACCAGCTCCGGCCAACAGGGAGGATACTGCTTTATTGAGCTGGAGTATATCCAGCGCAATAAAAAGGCCTGTAAACAACACAGCTACCTGGGTGATCGTAGCTATCAGACGGCTAACGGAAGCTTTACCCGAAAGCTGAATAATAATGCGATACAAACTACGACGAACTAATTTGGCAACCAGTATTGCCATCAACATCACCAGTAAAGCTATTGCAAGGTTGGGCAGGATCTTCGCGAGGGAATGCCACCAGTTTTCGAGCTTATCTTCGATAAGGTTCACCCATTCTTTCATGTCTTGGTTTTACCTGCGGGTTTATTCATACATATTATATGTGACATTTATCTGACCGCGCACTTCATCCATGACACGTATCATTTGCAGGCTGAACTCGTGTGAAAACATTTCACTTTCGATCTTTCCTGACTCAAGGCAGCGCAAAACCTCCTGAACTTCAAAGTGGAGGCCATGACCTTCCCACTGG
>JAEYVW010000058.1 GCA_023429365.1 Bacteroidota bacterium | reverse complement strand
GGTGTAAAATCTGGCGATCGCAAAAAAAGGGTGGAAGAGGTATTGGATAAAATGCAGATCATGCACCGCCGTAACCACTACCCGCAACAGCTTTCCGGTGGTCAGCAACAAAGGGTTGCCGTAGCCCGTGCGGTTGTGAACCGGCCCAAGTTGATCCTGGCTGATGAGCCAACTGGTAACCTTGACTCCTCCAATGGAAACGAGGTAATGCAATTGCTCACTGATCTTAATGAACAGGGCACCACTGTGATCATGGTCACACACTCCGAACACGACGCACGTTATAGCCATCGCATCGTACGCATGCTCGATGGCCAGGCAGTACTTGAGAATATAATGGTATAATTAGCAGTCATGATTTCTAATTATTTGAAAACCGCCAGTCGCAGCCTGGTACGACATAAGGGATACACGCTGATCAATATTACAGGCCTCGCTATTGGAATTGCGGCCTGCCTCGTATTATTCCTGGTAGTGAGATATGAACTAAGCTATGATAAATTTCAGCCATCCTATTCGCGTATCGGGCGGGTGATAACACAGGATAAATTTTCTGACGGTATCACTTATAACTCGGGTGTACCTGTTCCGGCGCTGGAGGTATTGCGTACACAGATGCCTGATATCAGTTTTGGAAGCCTGCTTTCTTCATTCGGAAGCCAGGTCACGGTATTGACGGATGACAAAGCTTCTGCTCAAAAAATGTTTATCGAGGAAACAGGTGTTTTCTTCTCCGATGCGCAATTTTTCAATGTGTTTTCTTATAAATGGCTGAGCGGTGAGCCAGGCGTTCTTGGCAAACCCAATACAATTGTGCTCACAAAAAAAATGGCGGAAAAATATTTCGGCCATTGGGAAAATGCGCCGGGAAAGCTTTTAAAGCTGGACAATATTCTGACTTTCGAAGTGGCAGGTGTTCTCGAGAATGTACCAGGTAATACTGATTTCCCCCTCGCCGTTATGGCGTCCATAGAAACACTCCGGAATAATTCATATAATTACAATTACTATCCCGACTGGAACAGTACATCCAGTAATTACCAGGTTTATGCGTTACTACCCGATGGAAAATCTATCGAGACAGTCAACGCACAGCTTGCAAAGTTTTCTCAGGAGCATTACAAAGGGCGCGGAAATTCTGAAAAATCAAATTTTCTGCAGCCACTCTCGGCCCTCCATTTTGATCGCAGGTTTGAAATATTTGGCGACCATGTAACCGATCGTTCCTCTTTAAAGGTTTTGACCCTTATCGGGCTGTTCATCATCGTGATGGCCTGTATCAATTTTATAAATCTTTCTACAGCGCAGGCCGTTGGTCGTTCAAAGGAAGTGGGTGTAAGAAAAGTATTGGGCGGTAACCGAAAGCAATTATTTGCGCAGGTCATGGGTGAGACGGCTTTGCTGGTGTTGATGGCGGGTGTAGTTGCGGTGGGCATTGCAACATTGTGCCTGCCTTCCGTTAAGCATATTGCATTCATACATGAAGAATTAAGTTTGTTTGATCCGCAATTATTCTTGTTTCTGCTGGGATTACTAGTCGTGGTCACTGTATTATCAGGTCTTTACCCTGCGCTGATCGTTTCAGGTTTCAAACCGGTACTGGCTTTAAAGAATAAACTCCAGTCAGCAACTGTCGCTGGCGTTTCCTTACGGAGGGGATTAGTCGTACTGCAGTTCGCCATATCACAGGTATTGATCATTGGTACCATCATAGCTGTAACCCAGATGAATTTTATTAAAAATGCCGACCTGGGTTTTAACAAGGAAGCAGTACTCGTGATTTTAGGCAATAATGATAGTACGAGCTTACGCCAATTATCATCCTTCAAGCAAAGCCTGTTGCAAATACCGGATGTACAAACCGTGAGTTTCAGCAGCGATGTACCTTCTTCAGACAATACCTGGAGCAGCAATTTCGCTTTTAATCATAAGTCTGATGAACCTTTTATGGTGACGATGAAATTTGCAGATGAAGATTATTTCGACACGTATGATCTGCAACTGGTGGCCGGCAGGAAATATGAGAAAAGTGATACCATGAAAGAGGTGGTGATCAACGAAACCCTGATGCAGAAACTCGGGATTAAAAATCCCGGGGAAGTCGTCGGTAAGGATATTCGTATTGGCGGCGGAAGCTGGAAGCCCGTAGTGGGGGTAGTAAAGGATTTCAAAACCAACTCCCTGAGGGAGACTGTCAAACCATTGCTGGTTGGTCAACGTAACCAGTATTATGTCGTGAGTTCGGTAAAGCTGCGTAGTTCAAACATTCCAAAAGCACAAGAGGCCATTCAATCAGTTTGGGACAGGCATTTCCCTGAATATGCCTACTCAGCTTCGTTTATGGAGGATAATATCAATCGTTTTTACAGGCAGGAAGATCAACTGTCATTGTTATATAAAATATTCGCAGCCCTGGCTATACTTATTTCCAGCCTGGGCTTGTATGGTCTCGTTTCCTTTATGGCTGTTCAAAAAGTAAAGGAAGTGGGCATCCGAAAAGTACTGGGTGCGTCTGCGATGAATATAGTGTACCTATTCTCCAAAGAATTTTCATTGCTTATCGCCATATCCTTCCTGATCGCAGCGCCTCTGGCGTACTGGATGATGACAAACTGGTTGCAGGATTTTGCTTACCGTATAGAACCGGGTGTATGGGTATTTATACTAGCCATCATTATTTCGATGTTGATCGCATGGATAACGGTTGGATATAAGGCGATACGTGCGGCAGTGGCCGACCCGGTAAAAAGTCTTAGGTCTGAATAAATTTTTGTGTATGCTTAAAAGCTATTTAACGATCGCCTGGAGAAACCTGCTTAGGAATAAAACATTTTCCCTGATCAATATAGCTGGGCTTGCCATTGGGCTGGGTAGTTTTATTTTGATCGTCTTATTTGTAACGGATGAGCTGAGTTTTGATAAGTATAATGAAAAGGCCGACCGTATTTATCGGGTCGATTCCGATATACGTTTTGGGGGGTCGGACCTGAAACTTGCGGTAAATAGTGATATGATGGGCGCCACGCTGAAAAAAGATTACCCGCAGGTGGAGCAGTTTGTGCGGTTTTACAACTCCAGCGGATCCAAAATGGTGAAGAAAGGAAACGAGTTCATCAATGAATCAAAGGTCTGTCATGCAGATTCCACCCTGTTTGAAGTATTCACGCTTCCGGCATTGTACGGTGATACAAAAAATGCGCTAAATGAGCCAAACACTGTTGTCATTACTGCATCAACTGCCAAAAAATATTTTGGGTCCACTGATGTTATTGGTAAGACGATTGAAACAAATGAGAATAACAGCACGCTCTATAAAGTCACTGCCGTTATAAAAGACATTCCGCGCAATTCTCATTTTAATTTCAATTTTTTCTTTTCGATGGATAATGTGGAATATGGCTGGGGAAATTTCCTAAGCCATAATTTCCAAACTTATATTTTGCTCAAACCGGGAACCGATCCCCGCGAGTTTGAAAAGAATTTTTCCCAGGTTATTGACAAATACATTCTTCCGCAGGCAAAGCAGTTCATACAGGTTAACTCTATGGAGGATTTTAAAAAGAGTGGCAACCGGCTGGATTATTCCCTCATGCCGCTCAAAAATATACACCTCCGTTCAGACAGGTTCCCTGAATTAGGTGTCAATAGTAGTATCCAGTATGTGTACATATTTTCCGCAGTGGCCATCTTTATCCTTTTGATAGCCTGCATCAATTTTATGAACCTGTCGACAGCCCGTTCGGCTAACAGGGCCAAGGAAGTTGGCATCCGCAAAGTGCTGGGTACTGAGAAAGTTTCTCTGATCAGGCAGTTTTTGACAGAATCAATCCTGATGGCTTTTATCGCGATGATCCTGGCATTGATACTGGTTGCTTTAGCGATTAACTATTTCAACAGCATTTCAGGCAAAGAACTTGCAGCAACAGACCTTTTATCACCGAAATTTCTGATCTTTCTTTTATTGACACCTTTTGTGGTGGGCATCCTTGCCGGTACATATCCCGCATTCTTCTTATCCGCTTTCAGGCCCATTAGTGTATTGAAGGGAAAAATTAACCAGGGATTCAGGAAAAGTTACCTGCGCAGCGGCCTGGTCGTGTTCCAGTTTTTTACATCGATTGTCCTGATAGTTGGCACCATCGTGGTATTCCGGCAATTAAGGTTTATACAAAATAAAAAGATCGGGTTCAACAAAGACCAGGTTTTGGTGATCAACGGTACGGGGGCACTCGGAAATAATGCAGATGCCTTTAAAAATGAAATAGCAGCCATGAATGGCGTCACGGCTGCTTCTTTTGGCGGGTTTCTTCCTGTTAGCAATTCATCGCGTAATGACAATACACTTTCTACCGATGCGGTGATGACAGAAAAGACGGGATTTAGCACGCAGGTTTGGAGTATTGACTACGACTATATATCCACCCTCGGAATGGAAATGGCTGAAGGGCGGAATTTTTCACGCGAGTTTGGCAGCGACTCCACCTCCATCATCATCAACGAGTCCGCGGTAAAAATTGCGGGGCTTGTTGATCCAATCGGTAAAAAATTATACCAGCCAGATGGGAATGGATCAAATTTAAGAGAGTATACGATTGTGGGTGTGGTTAAGAATTTCAACTTTGAATCCCTGCGCCAGAATATCGGGCCATTGTGTTTTGTATTGGGCTATAATAAATGGGTGACCACATTCAAAGTGTCTCCGGATAATGTACAATCCCTTTTGAAAGATATTGAGAGCAAATGGAAATCGATGGCGCCTGGTATGCCATTTAGTTACCAGTTTCTCGATGAATCCTTTGATAATATGTACCGGGCTGAACAGCGGATCGGAAAAGTGGCAATCTCCTTTGCCGTGTTAGCGGTGTTTATTGCCTGCCTGGGCTTATTTGGCCTTGCCACTTATATGGCGGAGCAGCGAACGAAAGAAATCGGGGTTCGCAAAGTTTTGGGTGCTTCGGTGGCAAATGTGGCGGTGATGCTTTCAAAGGATTTTATAAAACTTGTACTGGTTGCCTCGCTTATAGCATTCCCCGTTGCCTGGTGGGCCATGAATAAATGGTTGCAGGATTTTGCTTACCGGGTCGATATCGGCTGGTGGGTATTTGTGGTAGCGGGTTTGTCGGCGGTGCTCATTGCTGTCATTACGGTGAGTTACCAGGCTATCAAAGCAGCCCTTGCCAACCCGGTAGAATCATTACGGACGGAGTAGGATCGTGAGTGGTGAGTCGTGAGTGGTGAGTGGTGAGAGGTGAGTGGTGAGTCGGGAGTTAATAGTTCAAAGTTAGATGTGCGTAGGCGGGATTCACGAGGGGGAAGTGGATTTCATATAAAAAAACAAAAGCTGATGATAAAGAATTATTTCAAGATCGCCTGGCGCAACCTCATTAAGAGCAAGGGTTATAGTGCTATTAACATCGGTGGCCTTGCGGTGGGTATGGCGGTAGCCATGCTGATCGGTTTGTGGGTGTATAATGAACTCACATTTAATAAGCATCATCAGAACTATGACCGTATCGCACAGGTTATGCAACATGCAAACTTCAATGGTGAAGTTAGCACGCAAACTGCCAATCCCGCCCTGATGGGTCCGGAGCTAAAGGAAAAATACGGCAGTGATTTTAAATATATTGTTCAATCGTCCTGGTCAGGGAAGCATTTACTATCGGTAGGCGACAAACATATTTCCGCTAATGGCAATTTCTTTGATGTGGAAGCACCTGATATGCTTACCCTTGACATGGTCAAAGGCAGCCGTGCCGGATTAAAAGATCCTTATTCCATTATGTTGTCCAGTTCAGTTGCGGAATCGATCTTTGGCAAGGAAGATCCGATGAACAAGACGATCAAGATCGACCGGAGTTATGATGTAAAAGTGACCGGTGTTTATGAAGACCTTCCGTTTAACTCTTCGTTCAGAGATATTAAGATCATCATGCCCTGGGAGCTTTGGCTGATACAAAATCCCTGGGCTAAACAGATGAAAGAGCCATGGGGGAGTAATTTCTCTCAAACCATCGTACAGATAGCTGATTTCGCCGATATGGAAAAAGTGTCTGCCAAGATCAAGAACACCAAACTGGATAATGTTGGTGCGGAAGAAAAAAAATACAATTGGGTAGTCTTTTTACACCCAATGAAGAAATGGAACCTGTACAACCAGTTCAAGAACGGTGTGAATACGGGTGGGAATATTCAATATGTCTGGTTATTTGGCATCATTGGGATATTTGTGCTCGTACTGGCCTGTATCAATTTCATGAATCTGGCTACGGCCAGGAGTGAAAAAAGAGCACGTGAGGTTGGTATCCGCAAAGCTATCGGTTCGATGCGGGTACAGATCATCAAGCAGTTCTTCGCAGAGTCATACCTGGTGGTCTTGATTGCTTTTGTCATTTCGTTTGCCCTGGTAGTTTTGCTGCTTCCTCTATTTAATGAAGTAGCAGGCAAGAAGATCGGTATTCCATGGGGTAATCCCATTTTCTGGTTGTCATGCTTTTTATTTATTACAATAACAGGATTGCTTTCTGGTAGCTACCCCGCATTATACCTTTCTTCCTTCCAGCCCCTGAAAGTCTTGAAAGGTACTTTCCGCGTTGGCAAGTTCGCATCTGTTCCACGTAAGATTTTAGTCGTGACACAGTTTACCGTTTCAGTCATGTTAATCATCGGTACAATTATCGTGTACCAGCAGATTCAGCATGCCAAGAACAGGCCCATTGGCTACACGCGAAATGGGTTGATTAATCTGAATATGGAACCGGAGATTCAGGAGCATTTCGAAGTGATAAGGAATGAGCTTAAGAATTCAGGAGCCGTGGAGGAAATGGCAGCATCAAATAGTCCCATGACGCAGGTCTGGAATTCAAATGGTGGTTTTGACTGGGAAGGTAAGGATCCGAATCTTGCCGTTGACTTTCCAAATAACATGGTAACTTATGAAT
>JAEYVW010000049.1 GCA_023429365.1 Bacteroidota bacterium | reverse complement strand
AGGGCATCCCAACCTGGCTTTTCTGCTACCTGGAACACATCATCGGCAGCGGTAAGCAATGGCAAAGCAGCCGCAGCTTCAAACTCAGATTTGGCTTTGTTTTGATCTACTTCTGAAAGGCGCATCGACAGCCTCAAACGCATGGAGTTGGCATATTTCTGCCATTTGGTATAGTTAAAACCATAAGCCTGGTCAAACTTCGCAGCAGGTCCGGTTACAGACAGATCCAGTTTGGATGAAGCGTCTTTCAATTCATCGAGCATGAAATAATAAACAGTCTTCAGATCAGAAAACTCTGGGTTAACACCCTGGAAAGCATTGATGGGAATTGGTCCGAAATTATCAGCCAGTTCACTCATGAGGTACACTCTCCAGATACGAGCCACCTGCAGCAGGTTGTTCGTGTATTCCTTGATGTTACCAGCAGCTATCTGTTTTTCAGCAACCTGGATACCAGTATTGATGCCATTGAGCCAGCCGCCCATGTAACCGCTGCCATAGTAGTCGCTTGACCAGCCGTCGTTGTAGCCGCCACTGGAAATACCGCCGCCAAACTGCTGGCGACCTGCGGTTTTCCAATAGAGCACAAATATCCTTTCAGAAATATGTGGGTCCATCTGGCTGCCAACGATAGCCCCGTTGATAAAATACTCTACCTGCACCTGGTTTTCTGTCACCAGGTATGGATCCTGGTTGATCTCATCAAATTTGTTACATCCACCCAGCAACACGGCAGCTGCGAGGGGAATGCCGGTATATTTTAAAATCGATTTCATATAAGTTGTTTTAGTTTTTTTAATTAAAAACCGAGTGATATGCTAAACAGGAAAGAACGCATTGTTGGGAAAGCACCACTTTCAAAACCTACAGCGTTTGTTCCGGTCGCGAATACTGATTCTGGGTCGATGCCGTGCAGGTGACTCTTGATCATCCAAACGTTATTGCAGGACAATGCAACTTTGGCACGCTGAATGGGAGATTTTGCCAGCAGGCTTCTGGGAAGGTCGTAGCTGATCTGTACATTCCTCAAACGGATATTTGTCGCATCGTACAGGTAAGCTTCGCCAACACCCAGGTTATTCAAGGTAGCCAAAGTTCTCCAGTATTGCTGAGGTGTTACAGCAATGCTATTCTTGATGGGATTGTTACTGGGATCCAATACAACACCATCCACAACAAATGATGAACGGTCACCATTCGGTGCTGTCACCTTTGCAGCGCCACTTGCCTGCAGGCTCACGTTGGAAGCAGAGAAAATCTCACCGCCGAAACGTGCGTCAACCAGGAATGATAATCCAAGACCTTTATAGGTGAAAGTATTGGTTACACCCAACAACCCTTCGGCCTGTTGGTTGCCTAATTTCACGATCTGGGCATCTCTTTGAGGAAGACCATTGGAATTCAACAAGAGCTGTCCGAAGTAAGGGCTGGACTCATCTTTCACCCGAAGAAGCCTTGTTCCATAGATATCACCATAGAGACCTCCAGTGGCTGCCCTGATAAACAGGTCATCAAAAGCACCCAGCGGGTATTCAGTTACTTCCAGGTCGCTGGCGATGTCGATGATCTTGTTTTCGTTCTTGGAGAAATTAGCCATCATAGACCATCCCAGGGAGTTGGGGTTGGAAAGAATTCTTACGTCAGCCATCAGTTCGATACCCTTGTTCTGGATATTTCCTGCATTCACCATCCTGTTGGTATAACCGCTGAGCGGGTCCATGGGGATTGCGATCAGCTGGTTGGTAGCGTTTGATTTATACCATGTGAAATCGATACCCAGCCTGTTGTTAAAGAAGCGGGCTTCTGCACCCAGTTCAAGGTTTTTGATCAGCTCACTTTTTACATTTTCATCTTTCAGCAGTGAATTACGAATCGCGTAAGTATTGTTGTTGGGGTCCTTGCGGATCTCATAACCATTATACAGGCTATAGGGAGCAAGGTCATTGCCCACTGAGGCATGAGAAACACGCAGCTTAGCGTAGTCCACCCATCTCGGGACGGCGGTACCCATTTTCTCAAGCATATCTGTTACTACCCATGCAAAGCTGACAGAAGGATAGAAATAAGAACGGTTCTCTTCGATCAGCGCGGAAGACCAGTCGTTACGGAAGGTCGCATCCAGGTAGAGATAACCGTCGTAGTTAACACCTACAGTTCCGTAAAGTGAATTGATCTTCTTACGGCTATAACCCTGGCCAATACCAGGTGCACCCTGTCCGTTGGTGAGTGAAAATACATTGGGTACTTCCAGCGGGCCTGTACTGATGCTCAAAGAGCTGAAACGCTGGTGCATCAGGTTACCACCTGCCGTGATCACACCACCGAATTTTCCAACCACATTATCTTTCTTCGCAGACAGCAAAGCGCTGTAGTTGGTTTCAGTAAATGTTTGCTTGCCTTCTGAATATTCATTTGCACGGTTACTTCCGGCATACACTTTACGTTGTGTATTAGTAGTGTAAATATCTCCGCCCGCTCTCACCTCGGCATCCAGCCAGCTTGTAAAGGCATATTTAACAGAACCGGTCATGATGAAACGGTCACGTGTATCCTGGTTCAGGTTGTATTTGCTATTCCAGTAGGGATTGTTTTGCCATCCGGGAGCACCTGGATACCAAAGCATGTTTCCAAACTCGTTGGTTGCAGCCTGGAAATCGCGTATATCAAGGCTTCTTGGCTGGTTGTATAATACAAAAATATTGCTCACATCACGACCATTGATCGGCCTGTTGAAACCTGAAGTGTTGTTGTAAGAAAATTTCACATCAGTTGTCCAGCGATTGTCTTTACCAAACCTGGTAGTCGCACGGGTAGTCAGGTTGGTTCTTTCAAGTTTGTTGCCGGGTATGATACTTCTGTCGTTCCAGCGACTGAGAGATGAATAAACAGAAGTTCCACCGAACTGTTGCTGGAAAGCGAGGTTATAATTCTGAGTAGTACCGTTGCGAAGGAAATTTTTTACGTTATCATGGCTGGTAGTCAGTGAAGACTGTGTACCATCCCATTTAGTAACGGATTGTCCTTCGGCTTTGGGACCCCAGCTCAACTGGCTGGTAGGATCAAAAATATTGTCACTACCCTGAGCGTAGGTATCCTGAAGTTCAGGACGGAGGAAAATGTTTTCGATACCCTGGGTCATAGAGAAAGTTATACCCAGACCAGATTGTTTTCTTCCGGATTTGGTAGTGATCAGGATAACACCATTACCCGCACGCGAACCATATAAGGCTGCGGCTGATGGTCCTTTCAGGATCGACATGCTTTCGATATCGTCAGCACTGATATCACCCAGACCGTTACCACGGTCGAAGCCAGCGCTCCAGTAACCATTTTCAGATGTACCGGTAAAGTTGTCAATGGGTGTACCATCTACTACGATCAAAGGCTGGTTGTTTCCGACCAGTGAAGTATTACCGCGAAGCAGGATCTTGGATGAACCGCCCGCACCATTGCTGGAGCGAACCACCTGCAGACCCGCAACTTTACCAGAAAGTGCGTTGGCGAGGTTGGTCTCTTTAGCGTCAACCAGAGCGGTACCGCGCAGTTCCTGTACCGCATAACCCAGGGATTTCTGCTGGCGTTTAATACCCAGCGCTGTTGTTACCACAACCTCTCCCAGATCGGTAGCAGCCGATACAAGATCCATATTCAGGGTACTTGCAGTCCCTACAGTAAGTTCTCTGGAGCCATAACCTACAGAGCTAAAAACCAGTACAGCACTGTTGTTGGGAACAGTAATGCTGTAGCGACCATTATCATCCGTAATTACAGACTGTGTCGTCCCTTTGATGCTGACCGTGGCAGCGGGGACCGGTCTGCCATCGTCACCGGTCACAACGCCGGTGATTGTGCGCCCCCCCTGTGCCAGCAAAAGTGAATTGGCTAATAGCAGGACGAAGCACACAAGCAGTAATCGTTTGTTCTTCATTGCAGTTGAGTTTTTAAAGTTTAATTAAAAGTTTGAGATCTGGTATAGTTAAATTGTTAGGTTGCTACTATTTTCGAATCGGCTTTGGAAAGTTTCTTCTTTAAAGATCCCGAATATTCCTTTACACGGTTTTCCATAACGAGTGCTGCCGAGCCTATCAGCTCCGCATCATGACCGAGGTCGGAGATCTCAACTACCGTATTGGCCGATAAGCGGGGAATACAATGTTCATTCAATGCCTGCTGTATCGGCGCCTGCCATACTTTTCCGGCCAGCGCTCCCCTCCCGCTTAGAATCACAGCTTCGGGGTTCATCAGGTGAATAAGAATAGCTACACCTTTACCAATATTATATCCCGTGTCTGATAAGAGCTCTACAACAAACTGGTCGCCCTTGTAAACTGCTTTCACAATGGACTCCCAGTCGTTCTCGATATGTCCCGTGGGAAACTGCTTGCCCACGCCTGAAAGCCTGCCTGCTCTCAATCCTTCTGCAGCTTTCTCCATCACCACCATCAGCGAAGCTTCGGTTTCAAGACAACCGCTTTTACCACAGACACAAAGTTTATTGTTGTTAAAGAAAGGCATATGACTGAATTCACCGGCAAAACCATTCTGCCCGCGAAACAACTCACCGTTTAAGATCATACCCAGTCCAATACCCCAACTGATATTTACCACCATTGCGTTCTTGCGATGACGCGCCGCACCAAACCTAAACTCTGCCAGTGCAATCAGGCTCGAGTCGTTATCTATGTATACGGGCAATTCTATCTTCTCCGAGAGATATTGTGTGATGGTTTTGGGTTTACTTTCGAGGAAAGAATAATTGATGCCTTTTTTGAAATCGATAAAGCCAGGCATCCCGATGCCTACTCCCATGATCTTCTTTTTGTCGATCCCAGATTCAGCGATCACTTCCATAATGCGGTCAGCCAATTGGGAAGGAGCACCGGGATTATTAAGCAGCGGCAACTCGAATTTTTTTACATCGCTGATATGGCGATTCTCACTGTCCATGATACTGATCCGCGTGACCAGCTGGTCCATCGCAACAGCTACCATATATATGGTATCGGGAATAATAGAATAGGTAACCGGCCGGCGTCCTCCGCTTGAAGGAGCATACCCTGATTCCTTTATAAACCCTTCCGCTATTAGCTCCACCAGGATTTTCATCGTAAAAGGAATACTTTTCCCAATACGTTCACTCAGGTCGGCACAGGATAAGTGCCCGGAAAAATAAAGTTCCCTGAAGAGTAAACCCTTATAAAATGCCTTTTTTCCCATTTTCTCCCGGCAGAAGCAGTTGTTTCTTATTAAAATGTTAATCTAAAATAAGGAGATTTTGAAAAAAACAAAAAACTTTTATTAATTTTTTAAGAAGTTGATCGAGTTTAATGAAAATTGAATACCCCCTGTTAGATGTAAATTTGTATACCGGTTTGCTTAGATTCGATTTATAAACACGGTTCATTAAAACAATCTTACCATGGATATCCCCCGTCAGCATACGCTTAAACTATGCCTTACTATTGGCGTTATTAGTATGGTCAACCTGCTATCCTGCGCCCAAACAGATAAAAAGACTAAAATGACAAACCCCACAAGTTCCCCCAATGCCGTTGCGTCGAACAAATTAACAGGAACCGACACAGCTACTTTTGCCAATGGCTGCTTCTGGTGTACCGAAGCTATATTCGAGCAACTGGATGGTGTGATAAGTGCTACTTCAGGCTATACTGGCGGCCATGTGAAAAATCCTACATATAAAGCCGTGTGTACGGGAGAAACCGGTCATGCCGAATGCCTGCAGATCGTTTATGACCCAAAAAAGATCAGTTTTGACGAGTTGCTGGAAGTATTTTGGGAGACCCATGACCCTACTACCCTTAACCGGCAGGGCAATGATATTGGTACCCAGTACAGGAGCGGGGTATTTTATCACAATGATGAACAGAAACAAAAAGCGGAAAAGTATAAAGCTGCTCTGGACAAGAGTGGTGCATTTGATAATCCAATCGTAACCGAGATCACGGCCTTCACCGAGTTTTTCCCGGCAGAAGATTATCACCAGCAATATTTTGAAAACAACGAGAATAATAATCCATACTGCCGCGTCGTCATCAGGCCCAAGGTCGACAAATTCAAAAAAGTCTTTAAGGACAAATTAAAAAAATAACCCCGGCGGGCGCCGGGGAATTTTGAGATTGATGGGAACTGAATGGTAACTGCATTCTTCTTTATTACGCTTTAAAAACTGCCATAGTTAAGTGAATCCTTTGTTTATCGCACCAACTTCATTTTTGGGTGCTAACCAACTCGCCGGCCAGGCTTGTTGCCCTGCTTGTCATATCATTCGATAAGCCTGATTCGAGAGACACAGGCTCCTGGCCAAAAACAAGAATGGAATAAAGACAGATCAGGATAAACAATACGATCCTAAGTATAACGACCTGGGTAGAGTTTGTTTTCATACGCACGAATTAAGGTTTAATGCCGGCTGGCTATTTGAAGCCAGGTCCTGGTTCCTTCCGTATTTTCCGCATTGATGCTTTTATGGAAAAATCACGGAGTAAAAGAACCATTTGCTGATGTGAAAGTAAACAGCGTTTTTTTATTATGCAAGCCCAGCGCGGGTTTCAGCCCGGTTTCGGGTTAGTAAACAAATACAATTCAGGGCTTTAGGATGCAAAATATTTTTTCGGAAAATACGGTAAACGGGCATTTTTACCGAGTATTTATACGCATATTCTACGGCAATCATTTTAATTAGAACAAATCATAACCAATCATAATAATCAGAAAGATCCGCGTGCGCCTTTATCTGCACTTAAAGCCTTAGATGCTAAATAGGGGAACGCGGATTATCATGATGATCATGATTTATTATGTTACATCTGCTATGCAAAATCATAACTAATCCGCATGCGCCCTTATCTGCAAATAAAACCCTCGGTGCTAAATTGGGGAACACGGATTATCATGATGGTCATGATTTATTATGATACATCTGCTATGCAAAATCATAACCAATCATAATAATCAGAAAGATCCGCGTGCGCCTTTATCTGCACATAAAGCCTTAGATGCTAAATAGGGGAACGCGGATTATCATGATG
>JAEYVW010000495.1 GCA_023429365.1 Bacteroidota bacterium | reverse complement strand
GGTCATCAATGTTTTGCCGGGTGCCAGGTTGAGGTTGATCATCATCGGTTCCCTCAATTGCTGCCTCATCACAAACTGACCAGCTTTCACTTTTGCCTTTGCGATGGTATCTGAGGGATTGTTTACGTCGGTCAATGACACCAGATTGCCATCTTTTAACCCAGACACTTTTCCTGTTATCTGAAGACTGGATTGAGCCATTGCAAGCAGGGGAAACATTGCCACCAGGAGAACACTTAATTTCATTATACACCGCGTTTTTTGAGTACGAACAAAGATAATTTCTTTTTTTTCAGGGTAAAAGCAGGTGGCGGCTAAATCACGGAACTAAGGAATTGTTTAACAGTTTTTTCCTCGTTGTCATTGTTTTCCAAGGCTTTTATAAAGGCGCTTCCGATGATGGCGCCATGGGCATAGCGGCAGGCTTCGTCAAAACTATGCCGGTCGCGGATTCCGAAACCAACCAGTAAGGGATTCCTGAGACCCAGAGCCTTGAGCCTTTTGAGATGATCGCCGACAACCGGCATATTCTTGTCAGTTCCCGTGGTGGAGGACGAGGAAACCGCGTAAAGGAAACCGCTGCTCAACGCGTCAAGACTTTTTACCCGCTCATCATCCGTTTCGGGAGTCACGAGAAAAATAAAATCCAGGCCATATTTTTTGATCACTGGCCCATACTCGGTTTCAAATTCGTGTTCGGGCAGGTCGGGCAGGATCAGTCCATCGATGCCAACAGCGGCCGCATCGGCGCAAAATTTTTCAAAGCCGTATTGCAGGACAGGGTTCATATACCCCATCAGGATAACCGGCACAGTTATGCTGTCACGAAAACCCTGTAATTGTTGGAAAAGCTTTTTGATCGTCATGCCATTGGCCAGCGCAATTGAACTGCTTTGTTGTATCACCGGTCCGTCAGCCAGAGGGTCACTGTAAGGCATGCCCAGCTCGATCATGTCCGCGCCATTTTCTTCCAGGGCTTTCATAATACGTATAGTACTATCGGGCTGGGGATAGCCTGCTGTGCAGTATACATTCAAAATCCTTTCGCTTTTTCTTTTAAACAGCGCTTCTATCCGGTTCATTATTTATTCAAAGAAGGGGTGATGGAATATGTGTCGTCGCCGATTGTTAAAAAATGATATCGCGGATAACTATCAATATCAAGTACAAGATGATAGACCTTGTTGTCCTGACCCGGTTTTGTATCAAAACGTATTAAAACAGTATCGCCCTGCCTTTCCGAGATCAGCTGGTCTTTTGTAAAATTGGATGGTAGGCATTTTTCAAACTCATAGCGCTCACCCCCGAAATTTGAAACCATCCGGAAATAGGATTGCTGTTCTGCGCAATTGTCAGCAACTTTTTCAAAACTGAGCTTATGCTCTACATAGGGTTTCCGATCACAAGCCGTCCAGCAAATGGTAACAATTACGATAACCGGCAATATTTTTTTCATAATCTTAGTTTATGTATTTCATATAAGTGGTAAGGTCTTTATCACCGCGGCCACTCAGGCATATAACAACCTGGTCTGTATTATTGAATTCAATCTTCTTAAGGGCAGATAAAGCATGCGCGGATTCCAGTGCGGGTATGATGCCTTCCAGTTTTGCCAGGTTGAACGCTGCTTCCACCGCTTCCTCATCGGTCGCATTTAGAAATTCAGCTCTACCTGTATCAAATAAATGCGCATGCAGGGGTCCGATACCCGGATAATCGAGACCGGCAGAAATACTGTGCGGTTCTACCACCTGCCCGTCTTCTGTTTGCATCACCAGGCTTTTACTGCCATGTAAAATACCGGCTTTACCAAGTTGCGAAGTGGCGGCGCTATATCCGCTATCCAATCCTAAGCCAGCTGCTTCCACCGCAACAAGCTTCACTGATAATTCATTCAAATAATGATAAAATGCCCCCGCCGCATTGCTGCCACCACCTACACAGGCGATCACATGAGTAGGCAGTTCTGATCCTGTTTTCTCTCGGAGCTGCCAACGTATCTCTTCGCTGATCACACTTTGAAAACGCGCAACCATATCAGGATAAGGATGCGGACCGACCACCGAGCCGATGATATAATGCGTATCGACGGGATTGTTGATCCAGTCGCGGATGGCTTCATTGGTAGCATCTTTCAGCGTCTTACTTCCACTGGTTGCCGGAATCACGGTTGCGCCGAGCATTTTCATACGGCCTACATTAGGCGCCTGCCGCTCAATATCTTTTTCACCCATATACACGATACACTGCACACCCTTGAGTGCGCATACGGTAGCCGTGGCCACGCCATGCTGACCCGCACCGGTTTCAGCGATGATCCTTTTCTTGCCCAGTCTTTCTGCCAATAAGATCTGCCCGATGGTGTTGTTGATCTTATGAGCGCCGGTATGACAAAGGTCTTCGCGCTTGAGATAAATATGGGTACCAACCTGTTCACTCAATCGCGAAGCAAAATATAATGGCGTGGGTCTGCCGGCATAGTCTTTTAGTAAACTCCTGAACTCTTCCTGGAATGCAGGTTCATTGATCACGTCCAAATAACGGGTACGCAATTCTTGCACGTTGCGATGTAACATTTCCGGAATGTACGCGCCGCCAAACTTTCCATAGTAGCCGTGTTGGTCAGGACTGGTAAACTTATCTGTAATCGTTTTCATTAAACTTCACTATTTCAGGGCCTGCAAAAATTTCAATAGAAGGGCCATGTCCTTTTCTCCTGGCTCCTTTTCAAACCTGCTGTTGATATCAATACCGAAAAAATCCGAATGTTTAAAAGATTTGATCCGGGGTGCGTCGTCGGGGCCGATGCCGCCGCTCAAAAAGAATGGCTTTTCAATCCTGCTCTTATTCAGGACCGACCAGTCAAACTGCCGGCCGGTACCGCCGATCTCCCCCTTGCCGCCATCGGTATCGAATAAGTAAAAATCGCAAACGGCGTCATAAGGTTCTACCAGCTTATCAATATCAACCTCTTTGTCCGAATTAATTTTAAAAGCTTTGATCACTTCTACCTCGCTGCTGAGATCTTCACACATGGACGGGCTTTCATTGCCGTGCAGTTGCACCGCATCGAGGCCATAGTCATCAATCGCGTCGAGTACATCGATCATTTCGGGATCGACAAATACACCCACTTTTTTAATATCGAAATCCGCATTCTTCAAATCCTTTTTGGCGATCTTATCACCCAGGTATCTCGGTGAATCTTTAAAAAAAATAAATCCTGCATAGTCGATGTCCAGGCCATCGAGTTGTTTCAACTGCTTTAATGATGTAATTCCACACACCTTAATATTCATAACTTAGTTTTTCAGTAGGTTTTTATGCCTTTAATCCTTTTAAAAAAATCCTGATCTTTTCCAGGTTCTTGATGCCGGGGCTCGTTTCAAACCGGCTGTTGATATCTATGGAGAAAAGTTTTTTTGCTTCCGGTTCCTGCGCAAAGGACTTCAATTTATCTTCATCACCAGGTTCTATTCCACCACTCAGGAAGTAAAGTTTATTTATACTTGTCCCTTTTAATAAATTCCAGTCAAACTTTTTACCCGTACCGCCATACCCTGCCCCCATCGTATCAAACATAAACATATCCGTCGCATCATTATAAGGCCGCGTTATCCAGTCGATAGGATCATTGTCCATTAGCCGGAAAGCCTTGATCACCGTCACATAGTTCGCTACCTTGTCACAAAAAAAAGGCGTCTCATCTCCATGCAATTGTACCATATCCAGCCTGTAATTTTCCACCGTACGCATCAGGTCATCAAAAGCCATATTAACGAAGATCCCTACTTTGGCAATATGCCCTTTTACCTGTCGCATACTGGCAGGTGAAATTTTGTCTGCCATATAGCGGGGCGACTTCGGGTAGAAAATGAATCCGGCAAAATCCACTCCCATTTCGTCGAGCGCCTCAACCTGTTCGGGCACCGTCATCCCACAAACTTTGACCCTTAAATCCGCCCGCTCTGTGTTGGACGATGGCTGGGTTGATGCTGGTTGGCTCCTGGATTGATCTGTCATTATATTACCAGTTTAACGCGGTTTAAGCTGGCAAACAATCGATATATAAATATAACCCGCTCACAGATACTATCCCTCAATTCCTGCTTCCGATTGACGTAGCGCTGCAATAAATTCTGCAAACGCCTTACCGGGATCAGCTTCTTTCATAAAAGTTTCACCGACAAGGAATCCCTTAAACCCTGCCTCCCTGAGTGTCTTTACCGTTTCAATATTACTGATGCCACTCTCTGCTATCGCCGGCTTGTCAGCAGGGATGCTTTCAATCAATTGAAGTGATGTGTTGATGTCCACTTCAAAAGTCTTCAGGTTTCGGTTGTTTACACCCACCATGTCCACTTCATCACAAATATGTCCTAATTCATCGTGGTTATGTATCTCCAGCAATACTTCCAGGCCAACCGATTTGGCAAAACCGGCCATGTTCTTTACTTCGGCTGGCGACAGGCAGGCAGCGATCAAGAGGATCACATCGGCGCCAAAAGCTTTTGCCTCCGCGATCTGCCATTCATCCACCATGAAATCCTTGCGCAAAATCGGCACATCGGTAATGACTTTTGCCTGGATCAGGTCGTCGAGATCTCCACCAAAAAACTCCTCGTCGGTCAAGATGGAAATGCCGGCGGCACCGAGATTATTGTAAGG
>JAEYVW010000490.1 GCA_023429365.1 Bacteroidota bacterium | reverse complement strand
TTACCCTCATTCTTTAATAAATATTTACGGCCGTCCACGGTTGAAACGAATAAGTCGGGCCATCCGTCATTATTGTAATCTCCGGAGGTTACTCCTTTTGCCCAAACCGTGATATCACACCCAGCCTCTTTAGCTAAATCGGTGAAAGTTCCATCGCCATTATTAATGTACAGTTCGCAGGGATGACTCTCCCCCTCCGTGGTTTCATTTCCAATAAAAACATCCAGCCACCCGTCATTATTGAAATCATTCCAGGTTGCCGTTTGTGTAGGGTGAAAAGATAGCAGTCCACTTTGATGGGTGACATCAGTGAATGTACCATCACCATTATTCTTCAACAACGAATTCGGTTCTCTCCCGAATTTTTTCTTCCATCCACCACGCAGTACAAAAATATCCTTGTATCCATCGTTGTTATAGTCGGTTTGAACAATATGTAATCCACCTACAAGGTCCTTCAAGCCCGAAGATGCTGAGATATCCGAGAAAGAACCATTAGCATTATTCTGATTATAGTGCATACCTTCCTGCAACCCCCATCCACTGGTGATCACATCGAGATAGTCATCATTATTGAAATCTTCGACGATGCTTCCGCCCGCCATATTGTTGGTATTAAGCCCCACGATCGCGGCAACATCTACAAATGGTTTAACCGCATGTGAGCTGTCATCGTCCAATCCTTTTAGAAGGAATAAGGGCGGGACCTGATCGGGATATCCTCCAATGGTCATATAGGCCACATTGAGCAGCCATCTTGATTCCAGGTCATCAGGTTTGTTTTGCAAAACACGTTCATATATCTCAATGGCCTTTTGAGATCCGGATTTATCCTTATGAATACCTGCGCCGGCAATTGGGAAAATACAGGACTCGCCTGAGTGGTTGATGATACAGTTGACCCGCTCACCTAATCGCAGGTAAGCAATGGCAAGTTGCCGAAGCAGCGCATCCATACTTGCTTTGTCATTAGACGGGACTTTGGATATTAATCGCTCAAAACCCTCAATAGCGAGTTGTTCCTCACCTTTTTCAAGCAGTGCATTGGCTTTGAAAAATTCCGCGTTGATGGAGTCGATAAATGGTGGCGAGGATTTTAGCACTGAGTCATAGTAACGAAGTTTTGCAACCTCGCTGAATGGATTTGAAGGATCCGTATGCTTTTCAGCTACGGACGCCAGCAGCCTTATCATTTCCGTATTTGATCCCGTACCGCTACGGCAGGAAAACAGTAACGTCGTAATTGTTAACCATCCATAAATCCTGAAGAAGTATCTAAACATTATTTAAGTTTTCAACCCATCAGCAAACCCTGCAGTTATAGACAGGGTTTTTCGGGTTGTATTTACAGCCGAACCACTAACGTACCAATAAAATTCCGTCCTTCAGAAGGCCATACTCCTGGTCCCGGATAAAACTGCGGACGTTTTGTAAAATACTGCTTATCTAAAACATTGTTCAAATTAAACCGAAGTTCCAGGTTTTTGCTAAACCGGAATGTCGTATTAATATCAAGTAAACCATATGAAGGTACAAGACCTACAGCACCAGTCGACTTCAACGGCTCTACTGTATTTAGCGCGTCAGCATAAGAACTGGCGGTGTAGCTATAAAGGGTCGAAAAGCTGAATTTTCTATATCTTATTGCGATACCATTCCTGGTGATGAGATTAGGTGCGCTTTCTACCTTTTTCCCATCAATATCGATATTAGAATTGCCTGATTTTACAGTGCCCTTTGTATAACGCGCATCGAGTAAAGCCGTCGAAGTGAAAACGGTTAAACCCGTCCGATTTCCCAATAACCAGTCGGCCTGTATAAAGATCTCTGCTCCTTTGGATAGCGAGTTACCAATATTTGTACGATAAGTATAAAACGTTCCTGTATTGTCTGTCTCGGCCAGGGTACCAAAACGGTTATGGTAACGAAGCAAAAATCCATTCACATCCCATCTTAAAAACCGCCAGCTTCCCCTGAAACCAAACTCCGCATTGTACCCGTCGGCGTCCTTTATACCCGGATCAACTTTTTCATACAATGAACCCGGGATCAGATCCTTGAACAACATAGGATGGTAAGCCTGTGACCAACCGCCATACAACTCCGTGCTGGCGCCTGGTTTGTATGAAAAATTAACGCCCATCAACGGAAATTCATGTTTGATTTTCAGGGGCAGTTCGCCATTTGGATAATAACTAATGGTACCCGACAGATCAGTTTCTCCCAGTTCGATCCTGGCTCCGACACCAATTGAAAAATCTTTCAGCAACTCAAACTTATTTTCAGCGAATAAAGCAAGGTTATTAGTTTTCAAATGAACATCCCTTCCCCAACCAGGTTCTACCAGTGAAAGATCATAATCATCTCCCGTGGTTCCTTTTCCCATTTGCCTGCGGTGAAGATCATTGTTCATGTACTGGATGCCGCTTGTCAGGGTATGTGATCTGCTACCGGTGTAATAGTGATGTAAAAGACGAATCTCGCCGGTATAGCTGTGATAATTATCAATATCCACCTGGCGGTTATTAAACTGTCTGGTCAGGTGGTTTATCGTATCGAATACATTTGTAGGTTTGTCAAACATCACGCTGTTTCGACTTCCGAGAACAGCAGATAAAATAACCTGCAGTTGCGTTTTGTCGCTGATAGACCAATTAACATTGATAGAGGGGATATGAATATCGGGGCTATAAAAATTCCTGTTGCGTGTAGCCTGTCGGGGGTCTGCCTGGAACATACTATCGGTGAGTGCGCCGGGTAGTTTGTAGATGTATTTGGATCTCGCCCATTCAGCTCGAATCGACAAATTTGCAAACGGCTCATATGTCAACATGATGGCCTGTGCGTTCGAATTGGAATGTTCAGCATCGCGATAACCATCCCGTGATTTTTTGTACAGGTAAGCATAATACTTGACCTTCCCCAGTTTTCCGCCAATTGCATTGTAGCTGCTCAAAAGGTTATACGATCCCATGCTGCTGATATTCTCAAAACTGATTGGCCGGGTGCTATCGGCCTGCCGGGTAATATAATTCACCATCCCGCCAAACTGCGCACCGTATTGAAGTGAACCTGTACCACGTACAATCTCAATACGTGAAATACTTTCCAATGGCATGCTATAATGGCTGGCCGGGTAGCCATACATATCCGAATTGGTAATAATGCCATCTTTCCTGTTATTAAATTCCCATCCCCTGTGGGGGTCGAGTCCACGGGATGCAATGTTGACCTGGTTGCCTGCTCCATCCATGTCGTACACAAACACACCTGGTATTTTCGCAAATACCTGCCGGCCCGTTTTATTAGTAATATCCGCAGGGATCTGGGTCAGGTCGATCATCTCGGTTTTCTTTCCTGAAAAAATATAACTCCCCTGTACCGGCGCAAGCGGTCTAACCACATTCTGGTTGAGGTATGATATTACAACCACGCTATCGAGAGACCGCATTTTCATTACACTATCGGTTTGAGCTACTACCACCTGGCTGAATAAAAGTCCTGGTATAAATACTATTCTCTTCATGACGCGATTCATTGAACAAAATCTAAAATTGTTCAAAACTATCTTTGACAGCGGGTATTCGGCTCACCTAATTTGGGCATCTGGCGTGACCGATAGGGTTAATTACTGCGAAAACATGGGTTGTCAAAGAATTATTTTCTAACCATCTTTTTTAAGAAAATTTCAAAAAAGGCGTCAGTAAGGAATTACAACGCCGTGAATGCTTATATCTCAAAAATTTATTCTGTTAATGATTGATGTTTTTTAAAAAGAGGCGTCAGTAAAGAATTACAACGCCGTGAATGCTTATTTAAATTTTAATCTGCTACATTTTGCGGTGGCCTTGTACTAACTTCTAAAAGCGAAAAGAAACGCCGGCATTTATGACGTAGTCAGCGAAAGCCGCATCACCCTGTTGAAATGTACCCGACTCTTTGCTTCTTTCCTTGTCTGTAACACTTTGTGTGCGGTTACGGGCTATCGCTACAGGAACTGCAATAAACCAGTTTGCTTTTTTAGTCATCAGGCTTACAGCAGGTTCTACAGCAATGGCATAACCTGGTCTTCTAAAACCTTCACTGCCACCTACGAGGTCGTACACAGGGATTCCGTCCACACGGGCGCCTGCCATAAATGAAAAATGTTTCACATTATAGGCGAATCCTGCTCTTGCCATATATTGATCGGCAACGCTGCAGATCGTTTCGTTATAAAGCGCCGGTGAAAGCGTTTCGCGGTAAGTCCTGGTGCCGTTGACTTCGCGAGGGTTCGACAAGTAAAACATATTGGCATACACGCTTAAGTTTGACGCAACATTGTAATAAGCGTTCAGTTCAGCTGTAATCCCGGTTCCACCATCCCCCAGTTGCATCGACTGATCAACAGTACGTAATTCACTGCTGCCATTGGGACCTACATTGTGCCAATAGTCTTTATAATCATAGTCTCCTGTCGCGAATTTTATACCCATGCCCACCTGCACATTACCCTTGGCAGAGGTTAAAGGATCAAATATCCAGTAGTAAGCACTGGCCCGGATATCACCCAGGCCAAATGATTCTGTGCTCCGCCTTTCTCTTTTTACGTAAGATCCATTCACAAGACCATGCTCATACAAGGATGAGCGACGAGTGGCCAGTAAAGGCATGTTCAGGCTCAGCGACCACCGCTCGTTTAGTTTACGGACAATAGACAGATCCAGCGAATGAGAATAGTTGATTACCTCAGTCTTTTGTTCGAGCCTTTCCTTTTGCTCCTCTTTACCTTTAAAATGTCTGAAAGATCTGAAGTACCTGTAGTTGGCATTGACCTGCCATTTACCAGATCCCGTATGCGCCTCCTGCAATAAACAGGATGAACCGGTGCTACGGATCGCCACGCATCCCTGAGCGTTGGATTCCACTTGCATAAATAATATGGAACCGAATAGGATAATCAAAACGCGTTTCATAAGCAGTTATTTATTTGTTAGTAGATGCTGGTTTTTAAATTTTAATCTTTGTACTATATAGTCTCCCAGCTTTGCGCCGTAGAGATTACCAATTTCATTGTCGAATCGATAATGTATGCCGCCATACAATCTTGACATAGCCGCTTCGCGGGCAGCTTCACGAAAAGATTTGATATTGCGGCTTTCAATTCCAAACTCCAGCGAGGATGTGTCTTTAAAGGCAAGGTTATCACCAAACCAATTGGTCATTACCTCAGCCGCAGCAGCGGAGATAGTTGCGTGACCACTGGTATACGAGGGGAAAGGCGGAGTTTGAATATAAGGCCGCCATTCTTCACCCATGTATTTATTGATAGCCGTTTCAGGGCGAATATAATTGCTGCGGAATTTCTCATCCCAGCAGCTGATAAAAGCATCGAAAAGGGCGATAGATGTTTGTGTATAAGCTGCAACCGTGGTTTCAAAATCAGCTTTGGACTCTTTCGCTGCAATGCCAACGATATTCATCCAATGACCGGAAGGTGAAAATTTCTTGGTAGCATACATCACATGTCCCTGCACATTTAGTTTAAAAGGATTATCGTCCCAAAAATCAGCGATATGTTTTTGCTCCTCGGTGAGGCTGTCACCAACGTTTTTCACTTCCAGAAGTGACTTATAATAAATACTGTTTTTATCTTTTATATTGAAGGGTGGCGGTGCCGGTGGCCTGAACTGGGCGCATGAATCCATAACGATGCACCTGATGCTGTTCCATTTGGGTTCTACAGCCTGGGCATACATCGGCGGTGTGGGGATCCAGCGGCCCTCTTCGTCCTTAACCGTATACTTTTCTGCACTACGGGTTTGGGCATA
>JAEYVW010000465.1 GCA_023429365.1 Bacteroidota bacterium | reverse complement strand
CGCCTATCGTTGGTGCGCTGTTGTACGCCTCAATGGCAAATTGATAGTCGGCCAGCAGTTTCGGATCCGTGACGGTACCCGCTGCCATTTCCTTTGTGGCCGTCGAAAACGCGTTATACGCGGTCTGTGGATCCACCAGCATCCAGTCAGGCAGATGTATATTAAATACGTTCTCCAATAGGTTATTAAAATAACTGCTCCAGGAAATCGCCACCACGATATTGCCGATAGCATATTCAAGGATCAGAGCCCAGCCGATGATCCACGCGATGACCTCACCAAAAGTGACATAGGAATAAGTGTAAGCGCTACCTGCCACGGGTACCCTGCTGGCAAACTCAGCATAACAAAGCGCAGAGAAACCACAGGTGATCGCAGTTATGATAAACAGTATAGAGATTCCGGGACCACCGTCATAGGCCGCTTTTCCGATGGTTGAAAATATTCCAGCTCCTATCACTGCGGCTATACCCAGGAATGTAAGGTCTCTTACACCCAGCACCTTTCTTAGTCCACCACCTTCGCTCTGCCGTTTGTCATAATCCGCTTTAATTGATTCAATTGATTTTTTCCGAAACAGGGAATTTGCCATCGTTAGTTGGTTTGAAGACTTTAAAATAGGAAAAAATATGGTTTGAGCGGATATGATTTATCGACCTCATTAATGCTCCCGCTGGATAAGAAAAAGCGCCAGTTGCTTCAATGGCTCTTTGCGAACCGACAACACCGCGATGTCTTCCAGGTGTTGAAAGGCTTGGTCAAGAAAACTGTTTTTTAATTGCAAGGCCCAGTCATCGACGCCGCAATCCCGGAACAGGCTCAGTACTTTTTGTACTTTATCGTTCGCATTGCTTTGTAAAAGATTCCGCAATTCCTTTTTCTGTGTATCGCTCGCGGTTTCCCAGGCATGGATCAACAAAAATGTTTTTTTATTCGCCATGATATCTCCACCTACCTGTTTACCGAATTTATCCGGATCACCAAAGGCGTCGAGGTAATCGTCCTGCACCTGGAATGCCAGGCCGAGTTTGCGCCCAAACTCATAGATCAGGTTCTGGTTCCTTTCCCCGGCCCCGCCGAGAATAGCGCCCATTTTCAAACCCGCGGCGAGCAACACCGAAGTTTTCAGTTCGATCATCCGCAAATACTCGTCATGCCCTACCGTCTCCTTTTTTTCAAAGTCCATATCATATTGCTGACCTTCACAAACCTGGCGGGCTGTTTTATTAAACAGGCCAAATATCTGGTGAAGAAAGGAGGCATGAATTTTATTCAGGTGTTCGTAAGCCGCTACCTGCATCACATCCCCCGCGAGTATCGCGGTGCTTTCACCGAATTTTATGTGGATCGTTTCCCTGCCCCTTCGCAGCGGGGCCTTGTCCATCATGTCGTCGTGGATAAGGGTAAAATTGTGGAATAACTCGATTGCGGTAGCCACCTCCCAGGCATCTGGCTTGATCTCGTCAAACAATTCATTGCCCATCAGGCAGAGCACAGGACGTATACGTTTACCGCCCATTTTCAAAAAATAATCACAGGCTTCGTAAAGCGATGCCGGTTCGGCCGGGAAATGAGGTTGATTGAAATATTCTGCAAATTGTTGTGACAATTGCTCAAATGAATGCATGCTCAAAAATAAGTCTTTGAATTACCGTTTTCTTTTTCTTTTACCCTTTTTTGCAAACGCTATATCCTGTTCGTCGGCCTGGCTGTCGGTACCAAGTACCCATTCGTAATCAAGCTGGCGTTTAGCAAGGTTGGCGCCCGCCACTTTGATCCTTACCTTATCACCCATACGAAATTTCTTTCCGCTCCTCATACCTACCAGTGCGTAGTCGGATTCGATATGACGAAACTCATCATATTCCAACAGGCTGTTCACACTTACCAGGCCCTCGCATTTGTGTTCAACTGTTTCTACCCAGAATCCAAAGCTGGCTACACCACTGATCACACCATCAAAATCCTCACCCAGGTAGTTCCGCATGTATTGTACCTGTTTGTATTTATTGGCTGATCGTTCAGCTTCCATGGCTGCTCTTTCCCGGTCGCTGCAGTGCTTGCATTTTTCCTCAAGCTTCTTATCAACAATAAATTCTTTATTCAGCACTTCCTGCAATATCCGGTGTACCATCACATCGGGATAGCGGCGTATCGGCGAGGTGAAATGACAATAATGTTCAAATCCCAAACCATAGTGGCCGACATTTTCACTCGTGTACCTGGCTTTGGCCATGGTCCTGATGCCTAGTTGTTCCAGTACATGTTGTTCAGGCCGGCCATGAACATCACTCAGGAGTTGGTTAAAAGAAGCAGCAATAGCTTCGGGTGAGGACGCATCGAACTTATGTCCAAACTTATTGGCAAAAGCAATAAACGGTAACAATTTCTCTTCATCCGGTGTATCGTGTATCCGGTATGGAAAAGGCAAAGGCTTTCCCTTTACTTTGATTTTTGAAATATGTTCAGCTACATAGCGATTGGCCAGCAGCATGAATTCTTCAATTAGCTGATGCGACTCTTTGCTTTCCTTTATCACGATACCAATCGGATCGCCTTTATCATCCAGCCTGAACCGCACTTCCTGCGACGAAAAATTAATAGCCCCTTTGTTGAACCGGCGTTTGCGCATTTTCTGGGCAAGCTCGTTAAGCAATAAGATCTCTTCTGCGTGGTCACCTGCTTTTGTCTCGATAATATCCTGTGCCTCCTCGTATGTAAACCGCCTATTGGAGTGCATGATTGTTCTCCCCAGCCAGTATTGTTTCACTTCCGCTTTTGAATTGATCTCAAAAATGGCAGAGAACGTGAGTTTGTCCTCATTGGGACGCAGGGAGCAGAGTACATTCGAAATATGCTCGGGCAGCATGGGGTTCACCCTGTCGGGCAGGTAAACTGAAGTGGCTTTCTGGTACGCGGCTTTATCAAGCGGATTATCGGGTTCCACATAATGACTGACATCGGCAATATGCACACCGATTTCATAAAGACCTTCTTTAATTTTTCTAATAGAAATGGCATCGTCAAAATCTTTTGCGTCTACGGGATCAATCGTAAATGTGAGAA
>JAEYVW010000362.1 GCA_023429365.1 Bacteroidota bacterium | reverse complement strand
TTGTAAATGTTTATCGCTGCCCATAATTCATTTTTTACAGTCTCTTTCGAAACTTCGGCTTTCCCATACCAAATGCTGTTCCAATTGTGGAAAATTGTGTATAAAAATGAAACTGTTTAGTAAATGGCCTGTATTTCTGGACCTTTTTCATTTTTAGCGACGATAAAATGGTTTAGTACCTCATGTCGACGCTCGTCGACCTCCAGCCTTTTTCCGGCTTTTCCGGCTTTGCGCAGGTCTAAATTCAAAATTTCAGGGGTTTTCGACCAGTAGTTTTACTGCAAATACTATTTAACCTTATAACCATGAATCAGAAAATCAAAATCGCTATGATGGTCGTAATCTGTATCGTTATTTCCGTCGGCCTGTTCGCCCAACCTACCAGTATCAAACACAAAAAGAGTCAGCCTGATCTTCCAGCCTGGGTGTCGGATAAGGGATATTGGGTCGTCGAGAGCAATATCCACCAACGCGACAGTCACACTGTGTTTTTTTATAGCAATGACAATGTGCTGATGTATAAAGAAAAACTGGAGGGCATAAAGTTGAATGTCGAAAAGCGCAGGATCAAAATGAAATTGAAGCGAGCCCTGGAAACTTCCGCCATTGCCTGGCAGCGAGCAAAAGACGGTTTGCCCACCGAAGACCTGGGTAACGCGATTGTAAGGATAAGCCTGCGGTAAATATTTGTTTGTTTACTTCGAACCCCATTCGTTTTTAAAGCGGTGGGGTTTTTTTCGCGGCCACCGCTGCTTTTGTCTACAAAAACTCACTGTCTGCCGACGATGGAAGAAAACTTCCGGTAACCTTGTAATTTTAGGTAAAACCGGTTCCGGCGATGCAGCAATTGCCTTTTATATTTTCAAATGAATGGAGGTACAGATTACAACGACACCTTGCATTTTGGTTATTCTGGTCCATTTTCCAGGGTTTTCTTTATTCGTTTGTGGCCGCCAACAGTACGCACGGATATTTTCGTAGTCTGCCAATGTCGATGACGGAATCATTTATTTTCCTGCTCGCACATATGTTCCTGGCCTATTCACTGATCTATTTCGTCATACCGCGGTTTCTTCTCAAACAAAAGTACTGGCAAACAGCCGCCTGGACTTTCGCCTTTTTCATACTGACGGGTTATGTTTCCGCGTTGCTAAACTTCACCATCATTGATAAGCTGAGGGTTTCTTATTATGGGGACTCATATGCAAACAGCCCCTTCAGACCATCTACACTGGGAATTCAGCGTTCATTATTAGCAGGTCTCAGGGGCGGGATCACCATTGGGGGTATTGCCGCCGCTATCAAGCTTATGAAATACTGGTACTTAAAGGAACAGCGAAACCTGCAGTTGCAAAAGGAGAATACGGAGTCTCAACTGCAACTCCTGAAGGCCCAGGTACACCCGCATTTCATGTTCAATACCCTCAACAATATTTACGCATATACACAGGATACCTCACCCGTAGCATCAAAACTGGTAACCAGGCTTTCTGATTTGCTGCGGTTTATTTTATACGAATCAAATCAGCCGTTTGTACCATTAGAGAAGGAGCTAAAACTGGTCGAAGATTATATTGCGCTCGAAAAAGTGAGATACGGCAATAAACTTGAGCTCGATATACAATTGCCCGAAGACACCAGGAAGTTTTATATCGCGCCGCTACTCTTGTTGCCGCTGGTGGAGAATTCATTTAAACACGGGGCCAGTAACTTGCTCGATCAACCATGGATAAGCCTTCATGTCAACCTGGCGGGAAAGCAGATGCAGGTGAAATTAGTCAATGGAAAGTTTAACAAGCCCGTTACTAAAGGCAACCAGGCTGGCATTGGTATCGAAAATGTCAGGAAAAGACTGGAGCTTTTGTATCCCGACCGGCATGAATTCACTATTACCAATGATGAGGAAGTATTTATTGTAAATCTCAAAGTTGAACTGGAACTAAAAGCCGAAGCTGATCTCAAGAAACTTCAACCCTCTCAAAGCTATGCCTGATTTTGATACCATAAAATGCCTTATCGTAGATGATGAACCACCGGCGCGGGAGATCATTCGTCGCTATGTCCAGCAGGTGCCTACGCTCGAGTTGGCTGGTGAATGTGCTAATGCTATACAGGCTTTTACTTTCCTTCAGCAACAGCAACCGGTCGATCTTATGTTTCTTGATATCCGGATGCCCCAGCTCAATGGAAATGAGTTTTTAAAAGCATTAAAAAATCCACCCAAAGTTATTTTTACCACGGCATTTTCTGAATATGCACTGGAGGGGTTTGAGCTGGATGCAGTTGATTACCTCATGAAACCGATCACATTTGAGCGTTTTTTAAAGGCTGTGAATAAGGCCTGTCAGGGGTCGGGACAAAAAGCGGAAATATCGCCAGAAGAAAAGAAAACCGAATCATTCGTGTTTTTCCGTTCAGACCGAAAAATGGTAAAGGTGATGTTGCAGGACATCAACTATATCGAAAGCATGAAGGACTATGTAAAAGTGTACACCACCAATGGCCTGGTCATCACCAAACAATCGATCAGTTCGGTTGAGGCCATGTTGCCGGAAAAGAGCTTTGTCCGCACGCACCGGTCTTTTATTGTGTCCCTGGATAAAGTGCGAACCTTTACTTCAGAACTGATCGAGGTTGATAAGGCCGAAGTCCCTATCGGGAAATTATACAGGTATGAGGTGATGAAGGTACTGGGTTGAACTTAGTTGGCGAATTGCTTCAGTATCCTTTGCAGGTCTTTATCTTTTCCCAATTTCTTTCTAAAGCTATCGTAAAAAGAATCGTTTATACTGATATAGTGTGTCGCTTATTTAGCTTCACTCCAACCTTCTTTAATAGATTCCAGGACCAGTTTATTTTCTATATGCAATGACTGTAAAGCCTTTTCAATTTCTGAACGGGTTGAATGGTGAAGGCCATTGTGTAACAATACCGGGCCCAGGGGAATTTCGGGAGAGCGCCAGATTAATTTCAGTTTCGCCGCCATCACGGGGTTACGTGTTATTTTTTCATATTCAGTAAAGCCCATGGCTGCGATATCGGCCTCCTGGTTTACGATAGACTGGATCGCCAGGTTATGATTGCCTGCGTATCCCACGGATTTGAAATTCTTCTCACAATCCGCCAGGCCTATATGACTAAAAGCAAGACGTGGTACCAGGTTGCCCGAAGTAGAGCCTGTCGCCACCAGCATCAATCTAGACTGGCTGGCGGTTTTACCTATATCCTCCAGATTTTTTAAATCTGATCCGGCCGTGGTAATGATAGCGGTCTTATAATTATCTACCGCATCACTTTTCACCGCCAGGGTATAGCCGGCAATCATGGGATAATCTTTTTCCGAGGTTTCAAGCAGGAAATATCCAAAGGTGTTGATAAAGGCGATATCCACTTCATTGTTCTGAATGCCGGCGATCATATCGTGGATAGTGGGATAACTTTTTACCTCTGTATCCATCCCGTGTTTTGCCTTTAAAAGATCGGCAAAGGGTTGAATATTTTTAATCCTGTTATTATCCGCATATTGATAAGTAGCAATTCTTAAGGTTTGTGCATGAGCGAAAATTGTCAGCATACACAACATACAGGTATAGAAAAATCTGATCAGCATGCCACGAAGATCAAAAATCAATTTTTTATTATTGGTTTAATGGGACGAGCGGTGATTAAACCCGGCCGAACAGCAATAATAGTTATAGATCAAACACTACAACCTTTTGGCCTTATTCAATAATCCTCAGCTTGGCGTAGTTAAGCATGATCTTTTTTTCACCGTTATGCTCAAATTTTACAGTGGCAATCGGATTATGTGCCGCGCCTTCCATTTTGATCACTTCACCAAAACCAAATTTCTGGTGTTCCACTTTTTGCCCTGCCTGCAGATTGGAAGTATCGCTGGCTACAAAATCGGGTGATGGTTTATGCTCCACTACTTTGGGATATGGACTCTTGGGAGCCAGGTAGGAGGGTGTTTCCTTTTTACGTTGCGATGGTGGCGGGCCATATTGTTTTTCCGCCTGCTGGGCAGCACCCCAACCGCCATTCATTCTTTCATAAGCGCTTGAGCGTCCCCAGCCGCTCGCACCCTGGTTGCGTGTGCCGCCACCTGCGAAACTCCTGTCGAGAAACTGTTCGGGTAGTTCGGCAATAAAGCGACTGGGCTCATTTTGTACCAGCGATCCAAACTTGTAACGTGTATTGGCATATGTGATCCACAACTTTGATTTGGCGCGGGTGATGACTACGTAAAACAGTCTTCTTTCTTCTTCCAGTTCTTCCCTTGTATTAATGCTCATCGCATTGGGGAAAAGCATCTCCTCCAGGCCGGCGGCAAACACGCAGCTAAATTCAAGTCCTTTGGCAGCGTGAATTGTCATCAATTTCACCGTATCGGCATTGGGGTCCTTTTCATCGGCATCGGTAAGCAGGGTAATCTGTTGCAGGTAAGATCCCAGGCTTACAGCTCCTTCACCGTTTTGTGAACCCTCTTCCAGTAGAATCCCGTCTTCATCGATGCGTGACCGGTTTTCTGTATCATCAACCCATTCCTTGATAC
>JAEYVW010000361.1 GCA_023429365.1 Bacteroidota bacterium | reverse complement strand
GTCGTATCCACTGTAACGGCCAATGCAAACCCTGACCGGGAGAATTCATTCGATAACTTTTCTGACAGGCTGAGCCAGACGGTTCAGTTAATGGTTGGCCGCAAATTCGGAAACATCAGTATTCAGTTAAATCCGACACTTGTTCACACGAATTATGTGGTGCCGGGAGATGAGAAAACCTTGTTCGCTCTTGGAGGCGCATTGCGTATTCCTGTAAAAGGCAGGTTTAGCCTGCTGGCAGACTATTTCCATACATTTCGTAGTCAAAGCAGTATAGATATGTTTAAGCTGCAGGACATCAGGTTTTATGATGCTTTGGGTGTGGGAGTAGAGTTTTTAACAGAGGGGCATGTTTTCCATCTCAATTTTACCAATGCAACCGAGATCCTCGAGAATCGTTTTATTCCCCGTACTGTCACATCATGGGGCAAGGGGCAATACCGTTGGGGTTTCACTGTTTCGAGAGATTTTGATATGATCAGGAAAAAAAGGAATCGAAAATAGCTTTCACAGCATGAACAGTTGGTTTAAAAAGGGTTCTTGAGAATACAGGAACCCTTTCTTTGTGAATTGGACATTGATGGCCGGATTAAAAACTGTTAGAAATTTTGTGGCTTTGAAAGTGAGATTCAATAATAGAATCGCGGCGTGGGGGATGTTAGTTGCTTGTTCGGTTCGGGGCGAAGTAATGAGCTATCTGTGGTCAAAGATGATACACCGGGAGATCTTCTGCGAGATCGAAATTTGTTGCTCTTCGAGATCCCTGGCGGGGCCCTCCCTCCCCCGCCACCACCTCCGTTTTGCATAGGGGCAGGGTTTCAGACAATATCATACCTGATCGGTATTTTCCGATCCCTGCTTCGTTCCATATCCCCATCGGAAGCCGTTAAGCTAATCAACACTTCATGAATTCACCGAAACTGGCATGCATCATCCGGGTCAATCATATTCAAATATCAACTTACCAGGTATCAAAACCATGTGAAAAACACCAATAAAAAATGGGAAAAAATGGATCGGAGATTTTATTTCCTGGAGAAAGGTTTATATCCCACTGTAAACAATACCCCTGCGTTATTCAGTTTTACCTTGCCAACCCCGATACCACTGATTGGGAGTTTGATATAAGGCTCCGCAAGAAGGGTCACCTGTTTACTGAGATGATACTGGTAACCACCAGATACACCAATGACTGAAAACAGGTGCGTGTTTTCATTTTTGTAGGTGCGATCGTAATATTGCGACTGCCCCCATGAGTTGCTATAATAATAGCCATAGGTCTCTTTTTTCATAATATAAGAGGAGACGGTACCCGCTAAAAACCAGTTGTGTTTTTTTACCTGGTTGAAATGATAAACCAGGGATAACGGGATTTCATAGACAAAGCAGTCTGCTTCTACTTTTTCGAGATTATTGATTGGATATGGCATTTTGTAGCTGGCAGAATCAGCATTGTATTTTTTATCCCCTGCGTAAAATCCTGTTCGGATTACAATGTTTTTGTTGAGGGCATAAGCCAGGCCAACCCCATACTGCAGTTGCATGCGACCCATCCTGTTGGCACTTACGGCGCTGATATCGGGACCTGCAGAAAAACTGATACTGAATTTTTCACCAAATGAACTGCCCGATTTTTTTAAGGTTGATTTCTTCTCAGGTATCACTGAGTCAACGGGTTCTGGTTGTTCCTTGGTGTTTAGATCACTTCTATTTTCAGCAACTTTTTCTCTTGTATTATCTGAATTATGGTTATTTATTTTTTGGGTTAGATCACTTGTAACAGGGGGTGAATCGGATGATTGATTTTGTTTCTGTTCAGGCACTTGACCAGGTAAATGGTTATTTGTTGGATCGTCACTTCCAGCGGGATGTGTTAATGATAGAGAGCTATTATCAAATTTGGGTTTAGTTGGTTTCTTTACCTTCTTATTTTGTGCCACCGGACCAGATTCAGTTATAGATTTGAGTTCAGACTGGTATTGTTTTTCTAAATGATCAGGCAGGTCGACTCTATCTACTTCTTTTGCACCCGGGGATGCAGGGGTAGTGCTGGCTTCTTTAGTAGCATGCGGTGAAGGCGAAGAGTTTTTCGTACCGGCATTTAGTGTAGTGGGTAAATTGTCTGGCTGCGCCTTCCTCGAAATAACAAAGTAGGTGGCGATACCGAGACCTAATAAAATAGGAAACAGCAGGAAAATAAATCTTCTTCTTTTCTTCTCCTGTGGCAGATGTCTATCCAACAGCGCTTCCATCTCATCCCATGCTTTTTCGGGATGAGTGTAGTCACGGTTTTCGCCTTCCATCATTTTCTTATTTAACTCATCAAACCACATTTTTTCGCAGTATTTCATTTTGTCTGAACAATATTTTCTGCAATTGCTTCCTGGCTTTTGCCAGGTTGGACTTGGATGTGCCTACTGAGATGCCCAGTTCCTTTGCGATTTCTTCATGACTAAAGCCTTCAATGATAAACAGGTTCAACACCGTACGGTACCCGGGTGTCAGGAATTTAATTGCATTCAATATTTCATCGTATGATATTTTCGAAATGGAATCTTCTTCGGGATCGGGGAGATGCATATAAGATTCATTCAGCTCCTTCGCCATGGTATGCTTATGGTTCTTCCGGAAATGATCTATAGCGGTATAGATCATGATCTTTCGGAGCCATCCTTTAAATGAGCTGATGGTGTCAGTATATGCGGGTTTGAAACGGTAGATTTCGACAAATACTTTCAGGAAGCCGTCATTGAGGATTTCGTTGGCATCTTCTTCGTGGGCGGTATATCGGTGGCAGATAGACATAGCATATCCATAGAAAGAGCTGTACAGCGTTTTCTGGCTCTCCCTAATGTTCAGGGCACATCCCCTGATATGTTTTTCCAATTCCTGCTCCGACAGCAAATCCGGTTGGTTTAGTTATGAATCGTACAAACAGGTGGAGAAAGTTGCCTTTATAAGTTACATTATTTTTCTGTGGGAAGGATCCATTCTATCTCGCCGAGGTCCAGGGTTTCTTCAATTCCATGTTCAATGACCAGACGGCCATTGGGTAAAACAGATTTTATAAGCGCGTCAAATACTCGGGTGCCCTTTTTCAGCTTTACGATTTGATCTCGTTTGTAAAGGTTCGACAGATATTCCTGGTACAAACCGTCAAAACCCTTAGAGACCAACTGTTTAAAAAATAAATCGATCAATTGACAAAGCTCTTGGGCTAAACCGGCGGGGTCATGATTTTTAGAGGTGATCTGCCTGAGTGAGACCGGGTTTTTTAGGTCTTCGGGGAAGAATTCCTGGTTCAGATTGATGCCGATTCCCGCGATTGCCCACTGCCATTCGCCATATGAAGAATCCTCGTTTGCAGTTCTTGTTTGGCTGGTTTTTCCACCGATAATATTCTCGATTAGAATCCCACCTGCCTTTCTGTCGCGCCAATACAGGTCATTAGGCCATTTAACCGCCACTTCTCCGCCTGCATATTTGCGCAAAAGTGCTAATCCCGCCAATGCGATGCAGGTACTCAACTGGAACTGTTGGCCAATAGCCAGCGGGTGGGGATCGACGACCACACTCAATATCAGGCTGGAGCCGGGAGCTGTGGTCCATGACTTCCCACGCTGACCCTTCCCCGCAAGCTGCTCATGAGCGAAAAACGCGGAACCGTGTTGTGCCAAACCAGCACGTACCTGCGTCAGGGCATAATTGTTGGTACTGTCAACGGAAAGGAGCTCAATAAAAGGCTCTCCAATGCGTGTGTCTGAGGAGGGTTCTGGCAATTAATTGCTATTTTTGGGCAAAGTAAATATGTTTAAGGCTAAGGATGAATTGTTTAGAATAAATTCTGCTTTTACAAACCTTATCCAGGCCTACACATGATATGATAAACTAAAAAA
>JAEYVW010000444.1 GCA_023429365.1 Bacteroidota bacterium | reverse complement strand
TCAAATTGTTTTCGTGGGTCGACAAGCTGACTGTTGCTCCAAAAGCGCCCGTGCCATTTGAGGAAGTGCCAACCCCGCGTTGAATTTGAATAGAACTTACCGAGGACAGAAAATCGGGCAGGTTTACGAGGAAACTCCCCTGGCTTTCGGCATCGTTGTAGGGAATGCCGTTCAAAGTCACGTTGATACGCGTGGCATCGGTGCCACGGATTCGCAGCCCGGTATAACCGATCCCGGTACCGGCATCAGAATTGACCACGACAGATGGTGTCTGGTTCAGGATAAAGGGAATATCCTGGCCAAGATTGTTTTTCCCGATATCTTTTTTTGACAAATTGGTTTTTGTGAACGGTGCTTTTTCACCCGCACGTATAGCTTTGACTTCCACGGGTGTGAGTACATAGAAACTGTCTGTTTCCTGTTGTGCAAGTAGTACAGAAGCTGTAAATAATATACAGCCTGTAATTGCAATCCTCTTCATTTTTTTTGTTTTAAACGGTTAAAAATGAGAGGGAAATGCTGTGGAGAAAGGGCGTGATAGCCATCCTTCCCTGCGCAGGCATTACCCTGATCAGGTTTACGGGTATAATCTCAGATCTTGCTGCCGGACCGGCAGGAAGAACACCCCGGGAACCTGCCTGTCGACACGACAGGCATTGAAAGCTAATGGCTTTCGTAAAGAAAGCTAAAGAACTGGCCTCGTAAAAGGCAATGCAAAGTTAAAGGGAAAATTAATGATAATCTGCTGTAACTTTTTCTCAGGATTCTTCGTATTACATCAAAATCAACAGGTTTATGAAAAAAATAATATTACTGCTTTCTATCGTCGCTTTTGGTTCAGTGGGTTTTTCCCAGACGATCAATGATCCGAATGCGGAGGTCAGAGAAGCTAAAAACTTCAATGCCATCAATATATCCAATGCGTTTGACGTATATCTAACCCAGGGCAATGAGGAATCGGTTGCCGTTAGTGCTTCAGAGTCAAAATTTCGGGAAGATATCAGGGTAGAAGTGAAAGGTGAAGTGCTGGTTATAAAGTATGACGGCAAGGGTAAATGGTTGTCCGGAAATAAGAAATTAAAAGCGTATATCTCTTTTAAGCAATTAAACAAAATTGATGTGAGTGGCGCCTGCGATGTTTATATCGTTGGCAACTGGAAAACGGAGAATCTGAAAATGGTTCTTTCCGGTGCCAGTAATTTAAAAGGTAAAATAGATGCCCAGAAGCTCATGGTCAACCTGAGCGGAGCCTCAGATCTTACGCTCTCCGGTTCTGCAGGCCAGTTGGATGTCCGCGTTAGTGGCGCCAGTGATTTTAAGGGCTACGACCTGGCTGTTGAATATTGCGAAGCCAAAGCCAGTGGCGCGAGTGATATCAAGATCACCGTTAACAAAGAATTGACCGCAGAGGCCAGCGGTGCCAGCGATGTAAAATACAAGGGAACAGGAATGATCCGTGATATTAAAATGAGTGGGTCGAGTAAGGTCTCCCGGAGATCCTAAACTCACTAAAGCTAAGTTAAAAAGCTGCTGTGGATGACTGATTCACAGCAGCTTTTTAATTTTTGTTTGGCTGCTAAGCACAGCAACCTTACATTTGCACCGCGAAGTAGAGCAGCGGTAGCTCGTTGGGCTCATAACCCAAAGGTCGGGAGTTCGATCCTCCCCTTCGCAACAGAGGCCCCGCCAAAAGCGGGGTTTTTTTTGGCCACGAATTGCACTAATTGCACTAATTGGGTTCGTACTGGCTCTGAAGTCTTATGACTGGATTTTGGACGGGTCACCTAATCTATTAGACGCTCATTCGTGTCATTCGTGCAATTCGTGGCTAATTCTGGCCACGAATGACACGAATTGCACTAATAGTGACCTCATTCGGCTTAGGTTCGTTTGATATCGAGTATGAGGCACGAAAATACTAATTAGGTATTCCTGAGAATAAAGGATGTATCTTTTACAATAAGACAGTCGTTCGTGCAATTCGTGTGATTAGTGGCTAACAATGAAAACGGGTTTTGTAAACATATTTGGCAGGCCTAATGCCGGCAAAAGCACCCTGCTTAATGCACTGATGGGTGAGAAGCTGGCTATTGTGTCACCCAAAGTGCAGACCACCCGGCACCGGATCAAGGCTATCATGACCGAAAAAGATTACCAGGTCATTTTTTCCGACACGCCAGGCATAATTGAGCCGAAGTACAAATTGCACGAAAAAATGATGCAGTCTGTAAAAAGTGCGCTGGAGGATGCCGATGTGGCCCTGCTGATCGTAGATGTAAATGAAAACTGGGAAGAATGCAATATCATTTTCGAAGCACTCAAACTGAAAGTGCCTGCGATCGTGGTGATTAATAAAATTGACCGCGCAGGTCCCGGCAAAATAAAAGACGCGATTGATTATTTTTCTGGAAAGAAATATTGTAAGAATACCATTACCATATCTGCTACCAGCGGGATCAATATCAAATCATTCCTCAAACCGATACTGGAACTGCTGCCCGAAGGTGAGCCGTTCTACAGCGAAGAGGATATCAGCGACCTGCCAACCAAGTTTTTTGTAGGCGAGCTGATCCGTGAAAAGATCTATGAACTGGCGGAGGATGAAATTCCCTACCATACCGCGGTGCTGGTGCGGGAGTTTAAAGAAAAGTCGACCCTGGTCAAGATCGTTGCCGATATCATTGTGCACCGGGAAACTCAGAAAGCAATCCTGATCGGTGAAAAGGGTAGCATGATAAAAAAGATCGGCATGTCAGCACGCGCGGATATTGAAGGGTTTCTGCAACAAAAAGTATTTTTAGAATTATTTGTAAAAGTAAAGCCCAAGTGGCGCGAGAATGACCTGCAGTTGAAGGAGTACGGGTATTAGAAGCCACGAGCTGTGAGCTGTGAGCTGCGAGCATTAACACCTCACGACTCACGAATCACGACTCCGGAGTGTACCCAAAAATTAGATTTATGAGTTTCACAGTAGCAATAGTAGGAAGGCCGAATGTCGGTAAAAGCACATTTTTCAATCGCCTGCTCGAAGAGCGCAAAGCGATCGTAGATGACCTGAGTGGGGTTACCCGTGACCGGCAGTATGGTGTGGCCGACTGGAATGGAAAAAATTTCAATGTGATCGACACCGGCGGTTTTGTTGCAGGTAGCGATGACGTGTTTGAAAAAGAGATCGCCAAACAGGTACTTATTGCCCTCGACGAAGCTGATGCCGTCATTTTTATGGTGGATGCGCATACGGGACTTACCAACCTCGACGATTCGATGGCGCAGGTACTCCGTCGTAGCAAAAAGCCGGTATTCCTTACCGTTAATAAGGTTGACAATAACGAAAGGATGCTGGAAGCTTCCGAGTTCTACAGCCTGGGTTTTGACGAAGTTTTTTTCATCGCGGCTGCCAGCGGGAGTGGTAGTGGCGAACTGTTGGATGCGATCACAGATCTTATACCTGATTCCGCTACTGAGGAAGAAGAAGAAAAAGATGCGCTACCCCGTTTCGCGATCATCGGCCAGCCGAATGTCGGCAAGTCTTCTTTACTCAATGCGCTGGTCGGACAGGAAAGAACTATTGTAAGTGATATCGCCGGTACCACCCGCGATACAATTCATACTCATTATAATCTTTATCAAAAGGAATTTATCCTGATCGATACTGCCGGTATACGCCGGAAGGCAAAAGTGCATGAAGACCTGGAATTCTATTCCGTGATCCGTGCGATCAAAGCCCTTGATGAAGCAGATGTATGCATGCTTTTGCTGGATGCCGAGAAAGGGATCACCGCGCAGGACCTTAATATCTTTTCACTCGCCGCGAGGAAAGGGAAAGGCATAGTCGTGCTGGTAAATAAGTGGGATCTTGTCTCGAAGGAAACCAATACCGCCAAGGAATACGAAGCAACTTTGAAAAAAAGACTGGCGCCTTTTAAAGATGTGCCGGTTCTTTTTATCTCAGCAAAGGAAAAGACACGGATATTCAAAGCGATCGAAGCGGCGCTTGAAGTGTATGAAAACAGGAAACGTAAAGTGCCTACCTCTGAGTTGAACGAAGTGATGCAGAAAGCGATGGAATCCTATCACGCACCGGTGGTAAGAGGACATGCGATCAAAATAAAATTTGTGACACAACTGCCCACTGCAGTTCCATCGTTCGCATTTTTCTGCAATTTCCCCGACGATATCAAAACCCCTTATCAGAACTACCTGGAAAACCAACTCAGGGCACATTTTGATTTTAAAGGGGTGCCAATCCGTTTGTTTTTCAGGAAAAAATAGCCTGCTGCTCGTTTAGTTTTTTGCTAATCGCAGCCACTCTTTTTTTGAAACCGGCCAGTTCCTGCTGCTGTTGACGAATAAATGTATTATCCTTCAGGCTGCCGATGATCGTCTCCATTTCTTTTTCAGACTCGTAAACCATTTTGCGAAATGGGTTGGCATAGTCTTTTGCCCTGGTTTCATAAATTTCATTCACCATCCATGTTTTGGTCTCAACGGCTTGTTGCAATAACTGCAGGAAAATTTTCTTTGAAAAAGAAGCGGGTTCAATATCGAGTATTTCAAGCATGCTTGCGAAAGCGTGCTGGCATTTGTGAAGGGGATAAAGTTCACTGCTTTCTTTATAATACTGATGCACTTCATCCCAGCTTTTAACATGTCCCTGGTGAATACCTTTAATCAGCTTGTTAAGTACCAGTTTGGGAACCAGTTGCCCGCCAATATTCAACCATTCCTGCCTGGATGACCTGCCCAGGCTTTTTACCAGCTCTTCAATACTGTGAAGCTTTTCTTTCTCCATATGGTTTAATAACTGCGTCACACCATAATAAATGATCAGTTTGCGGAACAGATGATACGCTTCATTTGCTTTCACCAATTGTACTTTGCGGGAAGAGTTCTCAATGCCATCCACAAGGATCTCAGCCTGGTCAATTTCATTTTTATGGTTCAGTAGTTTCCTACCCAGAAGTATTGCCTTTTCGTTCGGCATTGATTTGGTACCATTTCCCCGGTACTGGTTATTTCCAACAGCTTTTTCGATCAGCTCAAGAGCGTCAAAAATTTCATTCACAGTGTCGGGAGCAAGGAAATCATATTCGAGGTATTGATTCCTGAATGAACGTTTATCACGGGATTCATATTTACCACTATTTCGTGCCAGCGCATACATATTATATAAAAACCAGTAACCCGGCATGATGATCAGTTTATCATTTGCCACGTCATTGCTGACGAGAGAAAAGGGGATGGGTATATTGAGTTCTGCCGGATAATCGCCTTTGGCCAGTAATGTATAACAGGCAAATTTTGAATTGTGTTTCAGGCTTACGCAAAGCCCAGGCCAGAATCCCCGACCGGCAATGATCTCACCATCTGCGCCACGTGAGTTGTGGTTGGATCCGATTGTAGCGCCTGCGGCCATATTGGTCTGGCCTTTTAAAACCGAAGCACATAAAAAAGAATTATTATGGTGCTGCTCATGTGCAGGAAAGATTAGCGAGTTCAATACCTCACAACAGGAGATGGTCGAGTTATCACCGAGAAAGGAGTTGATCAGCCTGGCGCCATACTTTAGTTGGGAATGGGAGGCCAGGATGAAACGTACTGCTTTCGCTCCATAAAACGCCTTGCAGCCAAACCCGATGATGCCATTTACCAGTTCACAACCTTCGCCGATCTGCGTAGGTGATTCGGCCGATGAGTTGATGGTAAGGTTTTTTAGTTTGTTCGCCCCTTTGATATAGGCGTCTGTACCGATCAGTGTATCCTTGATGATCCTTGAGTTTTTGATAACCGTCCTGTCACCGATCATGCCATAATAACCCCTGCGATTGTCGAACTTTCTTTCCGTAAACTCTTTAAACTTTTGCATCAGCATTTCATCGCTACGATAGCGTGTCCAGAGCCAGGCGTCAGCAGCCTGCATACCATCGAATGGCATCACGCTACGACCTGCATTTTCATTGCATAACTCCAGCCATATCCTTACCGATTCTTTTTCGCCTTTTTTGATAATGCCATTTCCGAATTTGGCGTGGTTGGAAACCTCGATTTCATTTACGTTGACAATAATCACTTCATTGCCGATGACATAATGACTGAGGTAATTGACATTGTTGACTACAACATTATCACCCAGGTCGCAACTGATGATCGAACTGTTGTATAAACCGACCGGCAGTCGTATATCATGGAATTCGAGATAGTAAGGTTCCATTTTCCCGATCCGTACCAATCCGTAGAACTTGCATAGCTGCACGAGGGAGCAGTCAAAACCATTTGTGACCAGTACATTCTTCCAGTTGTCCGAACTGTTACCATTTGCAACCAGTTGTTTTATTTCTTTGGTTGTAAGTTGACGGTATTGATTGG
>JAEYVW010000350.1 GCA_023429365.1 Bacteroidota bacterium | reverse complement strand
GGATTGGGATGCTTATAGATGAGGGCATATAGATGCGGCTGGGTAAACTTGGGATCGTCGCCTTCGTTGTGTCCATGACGGCGATAACAAACCATATCAATAAATACATCACTGTTGAACTCCTGGCGGTACCGGGTAGCGATCTCAGCACATTTTAAAACGGCTTCGGGGTCATCGCCATTCACATGGAAACCCGGGGCCTGTATAGCTGCCGCTAGTGAGGTACAATAGTCGGAGCTTCTTGCTTCATCAAAATCGGTTGTAAAACCGATCTGGTTATTGATCACAAAATGGATGGTACCGCCTACATAATATCCACCGAGATTGGCCATCTGCAAAACTTCATAAACAATTCCCTGTCCGGCTACCGAGGCGTCGCCATGGATCAGGATAGGAAGGATCTTATCGTATTCGCTTTCATAAAGCACATCCGCTTTTGCCCTTGCAAAACCCACCACCACCGGATTTACTGCTTCCAGGTGCGAGGGATTGGGCATCAGTTTGAGATGGACAGTCTTATCATTAACTGTTTTTATTTCACTGCCAAAACCCATGTGGTATTTCACGTCACCGCTGCCCATAGTCTGGTCAACTTTGCCGGTGCCTTCAAATTCACTAAAGATCTGTTCATAGGTTTTGCCCATGATATTAGCCAGCACATTGAGCCGGCCGCGGTGAGCCATACCGATAACCACTTCCTGTACGTCATGATCCGCAGCGGTATTGATAATGGCATCCAGGGCTGCGATGGTAGTCTCGCCACCTTCCAGGGAAAATCTTTTCTGACCTACATATTTAGTATGCAGGAATTTTTCAAACATGACACCCTGGTTCAGCTTTTCGAGGATGCGTTTCTTTTTTTCAAGCGGGACCGGGTTGGAAAAATTCCGCTCCATTTCCACCGCCAGCCAGTTTACTTTTTTCTGGTTGCTGATATATTTGAATTCGAGGCCTACATGGCCCGCGTAAACTTTTTCAAGATGTGCCCATATATTTCTTAGGGTTGTTGCGCCCAGCCCTATCCTTTCCCCTACCTGGAATGTTTTATCAAGATCAGATTCCTCCAGGCCAAAAAATTCGAGGTTCAGGTTGGCATCGCGGTCCTTACGGGGGCGGATGGGGTTAGTTTTTGCGATCAGGTGCCCTTTATTGCGATATCCCAGGATCATGCGGTAAGCGCCAAGCTCCTTTCTCCAGCCCAGGTTGCTGATCAGTCCTTCAGCTGCCTCAGTACCAGCGGCGACTTTTGTCGCTCCGCCATTCACAGCGGCGGCACCGCTTCCCACGGCAAAGTCAAAGCCCTCAAAGAATTTTTTCATTTCGGGATCAACACTACCCGGGTCTTTTACAAACTCCAGGTACATATTTTCAATAAAAGCCGGGGAGGAACTGGTTATATACGAAAAATCTTTCATCTGAAGGCACTTTGATAATGAATTCTAAGGGTGACAAATATCGCTTAAAAAACTGAGAATCCGCCTGTCCGGCAAACAGTAGACAATAATTTTGTAATTTGTTCAGGATCACCTTATACTAGCCTGGTCGATGGCGTACCCGGGCAATACCACGAGAGCAATTTTACCCTGGGTTCCGGGCTTAATTTTGCAGAATATATCTGATAATATTTGGCAGGTATGGCTGCCTGCCTTACCTTTGCCATCCTTAAAAAAGAACAGGAATGGCTAATCACAAAGCAACAAAGAAAGATGTACGTCAGGCTGCAAAGCGCCGTGATAGGAACAGATATTACGGAAAAACAACCCGTAACGCGATCCGCGACCTGAGGGCAGCAACCGGAAAGGATGCAGCAGATCAGTTTCCTACTGTTGCAAGTATGATCGATAAGTTAGCAAAGCGCAATATCATTCATAAGAATAAAGCTGCAAACCTGAAAAGTAAACTGGCTAAAAAGCTGACCGCAGCAAAGTAATATCTTATAAACTTATTTTATAAAAAGAGACCGCTACAGTGGTCTCTTTTTTATTGCCAGTAACAGCCATTCAAAACATATGTCTACTGACAGATTTTTTAAAAACCTCTTCTACTACCTTTCCCCTTTTAGCCTGGCCATTATTTATTGCATCGTGGGAGCCCTTCTCAAAACACCTTACGAAACCTCGCATTGGACCCACATAGCCGCGAGCATGTTAATACCTGCATTCTTTATTCTTGGAGGGTTGTACGCCATCATTCGATTGGTTTTAAAAGAACGGGTTCTATGGATTTGGGTGGTCGAGGCATTGCTATTGCTACTTGTGGAGTATTTTGTATTCAATTAGATCGCGACTTTCATCAATCAGTCATCCATGTAAGTTCTGTGCCCTCAACTCCATTGAAATGTTGTAGCGGTGAGTGTAAAGCATTTCAACTTTTCTGTATGACATCATCACTATAACTTTAATGGCAGTATTTGACGAACTATCAAACATGATTTTGCTACTTTATCGAAGAATTATGGAATAAAAATGAAAGATATAATCAATAAAGTATTACCGGATAACGATACGAAGCGTAAATGGGTTGCGGTAGGATTGACAACTGGCATATCAACTCTCCTTACGCTTTGGGGCATATATGGAATTGGTCAATATGGCCTTGCCTTGTTTATACTCACTCCCCTTTTTATCGGCGCCGGCTCGTCAATTTTATTTGGCCTGAAAAAACAAATATCGAAACAGGATGCCTTTCAGATCAGCCTTTTGACGCTCGGTGTCTTTACGGCAGGTCTTATCATCTTTGCCATGGAAGGTCTGATTTGCATTGCAATGGCGGCACCTATTGCCCTACTACTTACCTGGGTAGGAAGCAGGATTGGTTATATGATCATAAACAAATCACC
>JAEYVW010000190.1 GCA_023429365.1 Bacteroidota bacterium | reverse complement strand
CAATTAATTTTATGTTAATGCAATAAAAAATCATTAATATGCGTTAGAATATTTACGTCGTAAAACCCGATTTGGTCAAACGAAATTAAATTGTAACGTTGTGGTGAAGAATAAACCTAAATATTTTTGGCCCAATACCCTCAAGAGTATGAAAATGAAAAACCTTAACTACGCATTCCTTACAGTTGCCTGCATGGCTATGCTGTCAAGCTGTGGAATCCTGGGAAAGAAGAACAAAGGTGGCAGTCTGCCTAATGACGGACAGGTCCACGGTATCGCCCCGGGTAACCGCTATAGCCTCCCCAAGCCTCCGGGCATGGTGTACATCCCGCAAGGGACGTTTCACATGGGGCCCAGCGACGAGGACCCTGCTTATGCGTTCAGTACACGTAACCGTTCGATTTCGATCAGCGGTTTCTGGATGGATGCCACAGAAATCACCAACAACGAGTATCGTCAGTTTGTTTACTGGGTTCGCGACTCTGTAGCCGCCCGAAAAATGGGTAAAGTGAAAGCAGGCGCAGATGGTAACGAATACGTTGACTGGGCTGCTATGAAACAACTGAAATGGGACGATCCCAAAACAGTTGAGGCACTCGGCAATACCGATCTGATCCTTTCGCCCGAAGAAAGAATCTTTGGTAAAAAAGAGATCGACGCTTCCAAGCTGCTTTATCATTCCGAGATCTTCGATCTGAAGGAAGCCGCTAAAAAGGAAAACGCCGGTATCTCACGTTCTAAGTTTATCATCAAAAAAGATATTCCGATCTATCCTGATACATTGGTTTGGATCCGCGATTTCGCGTACTCTTACAACGAACCAATGACCAAGCGTTATTTCTCTCACCCTGCATTTGGAAATTATCCTGTAGTGGGTGTGAGCTGGAAACAGGCTACTGCGTTCTGCGAATGGAGAACTCACTACCTGAATGCGTACCTGGATAGCAAGAAGAGAACCCAGGAATCTGATTTCCGCCTGCCTACAGAAGCCCAGTGGGAATATGCAGCAAGAGGCGGACGTTCACAGTCTATGTTCCCCTGGGGTAACTATTACCTGCGTAACAAGAAAGGCTGTCTGATGGCCAACTTCAAACCCGGTCGTGGTAACTATCCCGAAGATGGTGGTTTCTATACCGTGCGTGCTGATGCGTACTGGCCAAATGATTTCGGCCTGTATTGTATGTCAGGTAACGTAGCCGAGTGGACTTCTTCAATCTATTACGAAGGTCGTAACAACTTCCAGCATGATATGAACCCTGATGTTCGCTGGAATGCAAAAGATGATGATCCCCCGCTGATGAAACGTAAAATCATTCGTGGCGGTAGCTGGAAAGATGTAGGTTATTACCTACAAACCGGTACCAGCACTTATGAATACCAGGATTCAGCCAAATCTTACATAGGTTTCCGCAGCGTAATTGACTTACCAGCTGCTCCACAAAAAGGACGTCGCAGATAAAAATTTCGTAAAGAGGTATTTTTCTGCGACCTCTTTTTTCATACAATTTTTTTTATTCCCTTATCGTTCTTATTAAAATTTAATAAACTATAAAAACGAACCCTCATGCGTAAGTATTTCAAAACAAAGAACGGACAGATCGTCCTGAATTTCCTCTTCAGCTTTTTTGCTGCAGTGGTGATCTTCGCGGCAATGATGAAAATCCTTCACTGGCAAGGCGCTGACTATGCGATCATGGTTGGTCTTATCGCCGAAGCAGTGGTATTCCTTGTGATGGCATTCCTGGTGGAACCACCTGAAGAGCCCCACTGGCAACGTTATTTCCCTGAGATCAACACACACCCTGATCTCGATCCAAACTTTAAACCAACACCGCTTACGCTGGCTTCCGGCAATACAGGTAATCCCGCATTGAACAAACTGGATGATATGCTTCGTGAAGCTGATATCACTCCTGCCAACCTGGGACGCCTTAGCGAGGGTTTCAAAAAATTAGGCGGTACCGTAGATAAAATGTCAGATATCACTGATGTGGTAGCCGCTACTGGTGACTATACAGCAAAGACCAAGGAAGCTGCAAATGCCCTGGGTACAATGAAAGAAGCGTACCTCGGCGCTGCCAACAGCATCCAGCATTTTAATCATGCTGCTGAAGGTACAAAGCAGTTCCACGACCAGGTTACGGTATTGACCAAAAACCTGTCATCGCTCAACACAATGTATGAGCTGGAATTACAGGATACCAACAATCACCTGAAAGCCATGAACAAATTCTACAGCAACCTGACGCAGGCTTCTGAAGCAATGCAGGGCAGTGTACAGGACGCTCAGAAAGCAAAAGAGCAAATTGCACAACTGGCCAACAACCTGGGCCGCCTGAACAATGTGTATGGCAATATGCTCAGCGCGATGCAAGGGCCTAAGCAATAATAACAGAGGGTTCGTTTTAAATTTTAAAATTGATATCCCGTATCCTGGATTTTTTTAAAGTCACCATTAACTCAATTAAAAACCAATCATCATGGCTTTACCTCGTGAGCCGCGGCAGAAAATGATCAACATGATGTATCTCGTTCTTACAGCCCTGCTGGCTTTGAACGTATCATCTGAGATCCTGAATGCCTTTAAG
>JAEYVW010000087.1 GCA_023429365.1 Bacteroidota bacterium | reverse complement strand
TGCCCTGGGTTACAAGATTGATATAAACGATCCGGAACAAAAGCCTATGGCAAAATTCAGTATGTATTTCAACGAAGTATTGCTGGGTGATAATAGTATGCTGGCAATACTGGATGGCAAGAAATTGTCGTACATGACTCATACTACTATCAACTTCATGCTTTCACGGGATGTTACCTTTAATGAAAATATGTATAATCATCTGCGCAACCAGATAAGGCGCTCTACACTTATCAGTGCGGTCAGCGAAAAAGAAAGGTCAAGGTTTTTCCGGATCATCCGGGAACGCATCTCGCGGAGGAAAGAAGTTTTGAATCTATAGACTTTATCTCAAATTGCTGAACACCTGAACATGCAATGACCCAATTTGTATGTTAACATTTTCCGGGTTCTTCAAGGGGACGGATTTTATAATGTCACATTTTGGAAGAAACTCACTGATCAGCCCTTTTTCAAAGATTATTTTCCTGGCAGGCACACTAAAAGCCTTAAAGTATCGTCAAATAAAAGCCAGGCTATTGGAATTAATGGAATTAGAAACTACTTTGTAGTCCAATTCTGAGTCTTATACCCTAAAGATCAAAAACTTATAAAAATTTACTTATGAAGGCCATAATCATTGCAATTTTTTTGTCAGCAGCCCTTTTTCCAGCGACCTCCTACTCACAATTAAAAGTCCCCAAGATCCTGTCTAAGGTCACCGGGGGTGGTGGCGTAACTGAAGCCGAGGCTGGGCAGGGTATTAAGGAAGCCCTTACGCAGGGTGTTACCAATGCCGTGCTGAACCTCAATAAGACGGATGGGTTTTTTGGCAGCGAAATTTACAAAGTGTTATTGCCTCCTGATGCAAAGAAGATCGAAACCACACTTCGTAATGCAGGGATGGGCGCACAGATAGATAAGGCGATCCTGGCTATCAACCGCGGTGCTGAAGATGCGGTCGCTTTTGCCAAGCCCATCTTCGTCGACGCCATCAAAGAGATGACCCTGACGGATGCGCTCAACATTGTAAGAGGGGATAGGGATGCTGCCACGCAATATTTCAAACAAAAAACCTCAGCCAAACTAACCGCCGCATTTACACCTTCCGTTGAATCATCACTCGAAAAGGTAAATGCGACAAAATATTACGGCGATATCGTCACAACTTATAATAAATTTCCAACCACTTTCAAAAAAGTAGATCCGGATCTTACTTCATTTGTTGTTGGCAAAGCGGTCGACGCTTTATTTGATCAGGTAGCCAAGGAAGAAGCAAATATTCGCGCCAACCCGGCTGCCAGGGCAAGCGATATTTTAAAAAAGGTTTTTGGAAGTAAATAAGCTACAGGCTAAAAGTTATAGATACAGCGGGTATCGGTTTTGAAACCAGCCCGCTGTTTTTTATGGCAGGAACAGACATTCTTTTAAAGGAGAGCGAAGCTGCCTTTCTTTTGTTTTTGGCAGAATTCAGGAAAACCGGGATACTTCCTATCATCAATGCGCCACCGAGTATGCCGATAATCCCACCGGTAGCTGCATCGTCAAAGCTGGCCTCTTTTCCATTGCCTATTAAAAGTCCGCCACCGATAAGGGCTGCGCCGCCGATAAGCATCACTTTGGCACCCTTATTTTGTCTTTTGCTTTTACCCAGGTAATATTCCCTGTCTTTAACTACTTCCTGTGCAAACATTAAACAGGATACCAGCAGTAGGGCCGCCGTTAACACATACTTTTTCATATTGAATCAATTTTGAGGTTTGGTGATGCTAGCTCGAAATCAGTATTTCAAATGGAATAAACGGATCAAATGACAGTCTCTCAATATAGTCCTTCCCCATATCGGTTATGGCGACCAGTTTTTGTTTTGTGGTTTTGATTTGGCATCCAGCTTCCCACCATCGCTACAGCTTCGGCGGGCATCCAGCATCCAGTATCCAGCATCCAGTATCCAGCATCCACCATCCAGTATCAACCCATACACTTCAAAGACCAAGGGAAAGGAAATATCCAGCAAATCCTGATTCGATAGCGGGCCGGAGTTAGTAATTTTAAGAGATGTCCGGTATTTGGAGAATCGTATTGGTTGCCTGCTTGGCATTAAATGCCCCAGGTGCTGCGCTGTCACAGGGGCAGGAGCCTCCTGTTTTTAAACAAATCAGCCATCCCTTTTTGCCGGCACTCACTTCGGAGTATTTTTATTTTTCGGGGGATGGTTTGATATGGTTTTCCACCACACGTGGCCTTACCTCCTTCGATGGATCGGAGATCGTTTATTACTCAACACCGGAGCAGGCAGAATATTTCCGGCTTAACAATATCAATGTAATGACCGAGGATGACAGGGGTAATCTGTACCTGGGTACCGAGAGCCAGGTGATCAGTTACAGCAGGAGCTCAAAAACATTCTCAACGCTGCCCATCGAATACCCCGTTGGGATAAGCGATCTCAATATCAGGGTAAGAAGTCTTTACATCGATGATAAAGAATCACTTTATATTGGCTTAAGCTCAATCGGTATGCAGATTTATAACCTCGGCACAAAGCGCATTCAAAGTTATTATCCCGAAACGGACCGGATAGAAGAATGCAACTGTGATCTTTTACAAAAGAATACAGTGTCTTCCTTTGCTACGCACGCGGTTAACCGGGATGAACTATGGGTCGGCACTTTTAATGGTATTTACCTGTTCAATAAAAACTCAAAGAAATTTTCCAGGCGATTTGAAGTGACCAATCCAATGGTTAATACTTACCAGACCGATACTTTGTATTACAATATCCTCAAAATGGATGTGGTAGACGATACTACCATTTGGTTTAGCACTTCCACTACCGGCTTTGGGCGATATAATGTAATGACGGGCAAGGCAAAACTTTTCCTCCATAATGCCAAGCTCCACACAAAAGAAATATGGAAATCGTACAGGGTCAGGTCATTTGCCCAATGGCAACCCGGCAAGTATATCCTGGGCATCAGCGATCCCCATCCCGGCTTGTTTGATACCCGCACTGAGGTAAATACTTTGTTTTCTATCAACTCAGACAAAGAAAAACACGACGATATCCAGCATGTAACCAATGACCCGCAGGGAAATGTGTGGATATTGAATAGTGGAAAATTGTACGCGATTGTCCCAGGCCATTTTGCCTATCGATCCGTCAGTATCAGCAACCAGTCGACACCGGATTACCTGGCCAACCAGTTAGGTAAGGTATATTATGACACAAGCACCCGTCAGTATTATGTCGCTGTCGTATTTTCAAGTGGTATACATGTATTCGATAGCCTTTTGAATTTTAAAAAGATCATTCCTGCCCCGCTTTTTACCAACAAATGGACATACAGGGAAACCTGTACAGAATGGATAACCAAGGATGGCAGTAACCGGTACTGGACCTCGGGTATGGAAACATATATTTATAGCGGGAGAACTACCGGTTTTGAATACGCGGAAAAATTGTATCCTGGCCTGCAATGGATAAAGACAAAAGGCGAATGCATCGATATCACCACGACAAAAGAAGGAAACATCCTGATGCGCTTCCTGGACGGCACCCTCTATCATATCAGGCATAAAGATTTTAAAACGGATACGATACGCATTCCCCCACGCAACAGTGATAAGTTAATTGAAATCGGGACCAAACAGATTGTCTATGATAGTTTGCACAATGTTGTATACCTGAACAACAATAACACGCTAACCCAGTACAATTTTGTTTCAGGTAAAAGCAAGGTAATTACAGCACAGGCAATATTAGGTGATAACATAGAAACAAGCAGGCGCGTTATTGATTATACAATAGATACAGATGGTCGGATCTGGTTTCTTATACCTTCTTATGGCATACGCATTGTTGATCCCTTACAGTTTAAATGTATCGATTCGATTCCACTGGGAACACATGGTTATTTGGCCGGCAACTACTACTATATCCGAAACGGGGGCGAGGATATTATGTGTATGGTAGGGGTGGAAGGTACACTTGTTTACAATTATCATGAAAAGAAATCATGGCTATTGAACCACAGCAATGGTACTGCGGCTACATTTGATTACTTTTTTGGACGCTGCCATGATTATTTTTTTGCCAATGAGTTGGATGCGATCTTCTACTACAGGATATCGGATTTTTCAAAGATTGATTTTGCTAAAAGCTCCATACTTAATACACTTTTTGCAAATGACAGTCTTGTCTATACGAGATCGGAGAGAAATACGGGCGATACAATCAGGTTAAAACATTTTCAGAATAATATCAGTTTCTCTTTTTCCACCCAGGAGTTTTTCTATCCGGAAAGGATTGAGTATGCATACCAGTTGTCAGGTATCGACAGGGGCTGGCATTATACCCATGCCCTGAACCGTAAGATCAATTATACCAGGCTTTCGCCCGGTGATTACGTCCTTCGACTGAAAGCACAGTTCCAGGGTGGAGACTGGGAGGGTGGTGAAAAAGAATATCATATCATCATAATGCCTGCGTTCTGGCAGACAGATTGGTTCAAAATGCTGACCGTTGCGATTGCATGCGCGGCTATTTTTGCCATTGCCAGGTGGCGCATCGTTACCATCGGTAAAAAGGAACAGCAAAGGATCATTCATGAAAAGGATCTCCTGGAATTGGAAGCCCGGGCACTTCGGGCGCAAATGAACCCACATTTTATTTTCAATAGCCTGAATTCGATCAAATCCCTGATCAACAAAAATGAAAACGAAAAAGCGGCTGAATACCTGACAACATTTTCAAAATTGATACGTACCCTGTTCCTGAACTCGGATAGTAGGGAAGTGAGTCTTCACGAGGAAATTGAAACCTGTAAACTGTATGCCCAAATTGAAAGAATGAGATTTGGTGATAAGGTTGACTTTGGGTTTGATATAGATCAAAGCATAGATCTAAAGGATATCAGGGTACCGGCATTGATCATCCAGCCCTTTATCGAAAATGCCATCTGGCATGGTCTCGTCCCCAAAGAGCGTGGGGGGCGATTGCTGGTGACGGTAAGAAAAAATAATGGTGCCATAGAATGCATAATTGATGACAATGGAATTGGCCGGGAGCTTTCCTTAAAATACAAGGCACAGTATGAGTCCTCTCACCAGTCGAAGGGTATTAGCCTGACCAGGACAAGGCTCGAACTGGACAAATTTCTCAACAACCGCGAAGATGGCATTGAGATTATCGACAAATTAGATGGGTATGGTAAACCGGCCGGCACAACAGTTATTCTCACCTTTAAAGACAATATTGTATGATTCGATCTGTGATTATTGATGATGAACAAAACTGTATCGAAAGCCTGGTTTTTGATTTGCGGAAGTATTGTCCTGAAGTGGAGAT
>JAEYVW010000030.1 GCA_023429365.1 Bacteroidota bacterium | reverse complement strand
GCTGGTTGGCTCCTGGATTGATCTGTCATTATATTACCAGTTTAACGCGGTTTAAGCTGGCAAACAATCGATATATAAATATAACCCCCTCACAGGTACTATCCCTCATTACCTGCTTCCGATTGACGTAGTGCTGCAATAAATTCTGCAAACGCCTTACCTGGTTCAGCTTCTTTCATAAAAGTTTCACCGACCAGGAATCCCTTAAACCCTGCCTCCCTGAGTGTCTTTACCGTTTCAATATTACTGATGCCACTCTCAGCTATCGCCGGCTTGTCAGCGGGTATGTTTTCAATCAGTTGAAGTGAGGTATTGATGTCCACTTCAAAAGTCTTCAGGTTCCTGTTGTTCACACCCACCATATCCACTTCATCACAAATATGTCCTAACTCATCCGGGTTATGTATCTCCAGTAAAACTTCCAGGCCAACCGATTTGGCGAAGCCGGCCATGTTCTTTACTTCGGCTGCTGACAGGCAGGCAGCGATCAAGAGGATCACATCGGCGCCAAAAGCTTTGGCTTCCGCGATCTGCCATTCATCCACCATGAAATCCTTGCGCAAAATCGGCACATCGGTAATGACTTTTGCCTGGATCAGGTCGTCGAGATCTCCACCAAAAAACTCCTCATCTGTCAATATGGAGATGCCGGCAGCACCGAGGTTGTTGTAAGGCACCACCACCGGCTCCACTTCCAGTTCTTTTGTCTTAAACCAGCCTTTACTCGGACTTTTTCTTTTAAACTCTGCAATAATGCCCGTGCTTCCTTCGGCCAATAAACTTTGTTTCAAGGAACGATTGGTGATCTCCCAGAAAAAACCTTTCTTCCTAAACCGTTCGATACTGCTCAGGGGTTTTAGCTTTTCTATTTCCCTTTTTTTATTGGCTACTATTTTTTCTAAAATGTCCATTCTTCAATTATTAATAAAATATTTCATCAGGCCTGCAGGGCAACCAGTATTTGCAAGGCCTGGTAGGCACGGCCCGATTCGAGACTGTCTACTGCTGCAAGATAGGCATCGTTGTAGGAACTGTATTTACCGGTACAGTGCAGGGCCATTGCGGCATTAGCCAATACTACCGCGTTTTGCGCCCAGTTTCCCTCTCCTTTAAGTATCGTTGAAAAGATCTTTGCAGCTTCTTCCACGGTCTTACCGCCATGAAGGTCGGTTGCAGAAACCGAACGTTTTCCGAGTTGTTCGGGTGTCATGATCTTTTCACCTTCATTGGTGATCACTTTTGTATCATTGGTCAGCGATATTTCATCGTAACCATCGAGACCATGAATGATGGTGAACGGCTTTCCGCCCAGTTGTAAAAGATAGTTGTAGATCCTCGCCATCTCCAGGCTATACACACCCACCAGTTGGTACTGTGGCGCGGCCGGGTTTACCATGGGGCCGAGCATATTGAAAAAAGTGCGCATGGCCAGGTTTTTCCGGATCGGTCCCACGGTTTTCAGCGCGGGATGAAACATAGGCGCGTGTAAAAAACAAATATTGGCTTCATCTACTTCCTTTCTCAGCCTGCCATTATCGTTCTTAAACTTGTATCCCAGTTGCTCCATCACATTGGACGCACCACTGATCGAGGAAGCGCCATAGTTGCCATGCTTGCTCACTTTCTGACCGGTACCAGCTACAATAAAACAAGCCAGGGTTGAAATATTAAATGTATCCTTTCCATCACCGCCGGTTCCCACGATATCGATCGTTTCGAAATCCCCGAGATCAACCGGAACACAAAGTTCGAGCAAGGCATCCTGGAATCCCTGCAATTCAGAAATGGTAATGCTACGCATCAGGTAAACCGTCATAAAGGCGGTCACTTCGTGTTCGTTGTAAACACCTTTGCCGATATTGACCAGCACTTCCCTTGCCTGCTCACGGCCAAGGGTTTTGTGCTCAAAAAGGTATTGCAATATTTTTTTCATCCTACATTTTCAAATTTTCAAATCTTCCCACAGGGTCCTGCGGACAAATTTTCAAATCAATTAATCTCCAGCCAGTTTCTCAAGATATGTTCACCCTGCGGTGTAAGTACACTCTCCGGGTGAAACTGTACACCCTGCACATCATAGCTTCGGTGTTGTAGCGCCATAATATAACCGTTGTCATCCCTTGCAGTCACTTCAAGTTCGGCCGGAAAATTTTCGTCACTGACGATCCAGCTATGATAGCGACCCACTTCTATTTCATCCGGCAGGCCTGCAAAAAGTTTGGTGGTGGCGGTTTGGAGTTTACAATTGGTGGATACACCATGGTAGACAGTCGACAGATTTTCCAGCCTGCCGCCAAATGCTTCACCGATAGCCTGTTGACCCAGGCATACACCAAGAATAGATTTTGTAGCCGCGTATTCCTTGATCAGTGGCAGAAGTAGTCCTGCTTCGGAGGGAATGCCGGGACCGGGTGATAAAATGATCTTATCATATTCCTTTACTTTTTCCAGGGGTAGCTGGTCATTGCGATGCACTTCAACTTTCTGGTGCAATATTTTCTCAACCAGGTGAACCAGGTTGTAGGTGAAAGAATCGTAATTGTCAAAAACAAGTATTTTCATGTATCCTCCTTAAACTTTCAATATTCAAACATTAATCTGCGATCACCGTAAAATGCTGATCATCCTAATGATCCCGCATTCAGGATCGCTTTTTTCAGGGCTCCCAGTTTGTTGTTTACTTCCTGTAATTCACTTTCCGGCTTTGATGCGGCTACGATGCCGGCCCCGGCCTGGTAATACAAAGTGTTGCCCCGGCTCAGGAAAGTGCGGATCATGATCGCGTGGTTGCAGCTGCCATCAAAACCCATAAAACCAATACCACCACCATAATACTCTCTCGACGTAGGTTCATAACGATCGATCAGTTCCATTGCCCTGAACTTAGGCGCACCGCTGAGTGTCCCGGCAGGAAAGGTTTTCGCCAGTAGTTCGAACGGGTTACTGTTTGGCCTCACCACACCCGTCACTTCGCTGACGAGGTGAATCACGTGTGAAAAGTATTGCACCTGCCGGTAGTGACTTACTGTGACGTTATCACATAAACGACTGAGATCATTCCTGGCAAGGTCAACCAGCATCACATGTTCGGCATTTTCTTTTGCATCCTTTAACAATGATTCCGCGAGCTGTTGGTCGGTCTCATCATCACCGGTTCTTTTAAATGTGCCCGCAATGGGATGAACAACCGCTTTTCCATTCCTGATCACCAGTTGCGACTCCGGTGATGAGCCCATGAGTTTGTAATCACCGTAGTCAAAATAGAATAGATAAGGCGATGGATTGATATTGCGTAAAGCGCGATACACATTGAATTCATCGCCCTGAAATTTTTGCTCATACCTTCGGCTCAGCACGATCTGAAATACATCTCCACGATGACAACTCGCGATCCCTTTTTCCACCATGCTTATATAGTCAGCATCACTCACATTGGAAATCTCATCCCCGAAAGCCTGGAACGGGTACACAGGAATATCCTTACT
>JAEYVW010000020.1 GCA_023429365.1 Bacteroidota bacterium | reverse complement strand
GTACCGGCACTATCTGATGACTGTAACACAAAAGAAACGGTCTGTGATCCATCAGCATTTTTTTGTACGGTTCCAGGCTGGAAATACAATTCCGCCGTCTGCGCGCTGTTGTTATTGCCTGTATTGATCGAATAGCTGAGTCTGTCAAAATCAGTTCCGGCCAGCCTTACCAGCCCGCTATCCCTGCTTTTAAAATGGTTGAGGTCAATATACTTTGGCTGTCCACCTTTATTGGTAAATGCAAGGGTGAAAAGTGGAGTGCTTACTTTCGTTAACTGCTCCGTGCCCATGGCGGCCGTCTGAAAATCACCAGCTTTATTGATGCGGCCCAATGAATCGGCTTTTGCAGCATCTATTTTTATGGCAGCTGTATCAGGTTTGGGCCTGTTGGCATTGGCAATAGAATCCAACCTGGCCTGTTCCCTTTTCATGGCCACCTGTTCTTTGCTGTTATAATAAAAATATCCCAGGAAAAGTGCCGCCAAAATGATAAATCCTAAGATGGTATTGCGGTCAAAATTCATCAGCCTAAAAATTTAAAGAGCCGCAAAGATAGGGTAATGGGAGGAGTCGGAGTTAGGAGTTCGTAGTTAGGAGTTCGGAGTTAGGAGTTTGTAGTTAGGAGTTAGGAGTAGAATCAGTTTTGGTATCCCGGGGAGAGGTATGGGGGTGAGACCATGCCGGATGCCGGATACTTGATACTGGATGTTAGAAACTGGATTATTCTAGCTCCCCTCTCCTTGGGAGAGGAGTTGGGGGTGAGGCCGGTGCTGGATATTTCTAGCCCACCGCTCCCTGGGAGAAGGGCTGAGGGTGAGGCCGATGCTGGATGTTACTTTTATATCATGGCTTTTTGTAATGCCGGGCTTTTAACATCGGTGGCATTTTCAGCATAGGCTTTGGCAGCCGTGATAAACCTCACAAACAGGGGTTGTGGGTTTTCCACCGAACTCTTTAGTTCGGGGTGGTATTGCACACCGATAAAGAATGGATGGTCAGGTAGTTCGACAATCTCAACCAGTCCGGTAGCCGGATTTTTCCCACTGGCGATCATGCCCGCCTGCTCAAATTGCTCAAGATACCGGTTATTAAATTCCCAACGGTGACGGTGGCGTTCGCTCACCGACGTAGTTCCGTAAATAGAATGCGCCAGTGTATTTTCCTTTATTATACAGGGGTAAGCGCCAAGTCTCATGGTACCGCCTTTGGCAGTGATTTGTTTTTGTTCTTCCATCAGGTCAATCACAGGATCTTTGGCCTGTGGATCCATTTCAGTAGAGTTAGCACCTGCCAGGCCCAGCACATTGCGGGCAAATTCAATCACCGCCATCTGCATACCCAGGCATATCCCGAAGAATGGCAGACCTTTTTCCCTTGCGTATTTCACCGCGATGATCTTTCCTTCCACTCCGCGCTGGCCAAAACCAGGGGCTACCAGCAACCCGTCCATTCCAGCCAGTTTCTCAGCTACATTCACCTCGGTAATAAATTCGCTGTGCACATTCACCACCTGCACCTGGCACTCATTCATCGCACCGGCATGTACAAATGATTCCAGGATGGATTTATAAGCATCCTGCAGTTCCAGGTATTTGCCGATCAGTCCGATCGTAACCTTGCTTTTTGGATATTTCAGCTTATCAAGAAACTCTTTCCACTTTGTCAGTTCCGCATCCTTATAACTTGTAATATTTAATTTTTTCAAACAAATAAGGTCCAGTTTTTCACGCATCATCATCAGTGGTACTTCATATATAGTTGGAGCATCTACGGCTTCGATCACGGCCTCAGGTTTCACATTACAGAAAAGGGCGATCTTCCTGCGCAGGTCTGGTGACAATGGTTTTTCCATCCTGCACACAATGATATCCGGATGTACGCCTTCCTGGCTCAGCATACGGACACTATGCTGCGTTGGTTTTGTTTTTAATTCCTTAGCGGCTTTCAGATATGGTATCAGTGTAAGATGAATGACAACGGTATCTTCTTCCGGCAGCTCCCATTGCAACTGGCGAACGGCCTCTACAAAAGGCAAACTTTCGATATCACCGACGGTACCACCGATCTCGGTGATCACGATATCATATTTATCACCCTGGCCCAGCACCATCATCCGGCGTTTGATCTCATCGGTGATATGTGGTACAACCTGCACGGTTTTACCAAGGTATGCTCCTTCTCTTTCTTTATTGATAACGGTCTGGTAAATACGGCCCGTAGTTACATTATTTGCCTGGGAAGTAAAGATGTTGAGGAAACGTTCGTAGTGACCGAGATCAAGATCTGTTTCGGCACCGTCTTCGGTAACAAAACATTCGCCATGTTCATAAGGATTTAATGTACCCGGGTCAACGTTGATATAAGGATCGAATTTCTGTATCGTCACACGCAGACCCCTTGCCTGGAGCAGCTTTGCCAGCGACGCTGCGATAATACCTTTACCCAATGACGATGAAACGCCTCCTGTAACAAAAATATACTTAGCCATAAAATGGTCAATTTTCGATCCTATAAAAAAAGCAGGGACAGGGCAAATACTTATTTGCTCAGCAAAAAACGCAGCCGTACCAATTTAAAGTTCTACAAGTTGTTTGAAAACACAGCCCCACCCATGACCAACGGAGACTTCGGTAAATTCAGGTAAACAAGAAATTTCCAAGAGGTCATGCAAAGCTACGGCAATTTTTTATCCTGTTGAAATTTGAAATTTATATTGGGGAAAACAGGGTGATTTTTTGTAGAAAAACAATTAGTTGAATGGCGGATAAAGGATTATGTGTCCTTTGCAATCTTCTTATAACTCGCCACCACGCCCCTGATCAGCGAAGAGCTGAATCCCCGGTGTTCCATTTCATTTAGACCTGCAATGGTACAACCTTTGGGGGTCGTTACTTTATCAATTTCCTGTTCCGGATGTGAACCCTTTTGTAACAATAGTTCTGCCGCTCCTTTAACTGTCTGCGCAGCTATAAGTGAAGCGGTGGTGGCATCAAAACCAATCTCAATACCACCCTGGATATTGGCCCGGATATATCGCATGGCATATGCGGTGCCACAAGCTGCCAGGATGGTAGCAGCTTCCATCAGTTTTTCATCGATGGTAACTACTTTTCCCAGCTTGCTGAAAAGATCAATTACATAGGTGATTGTATCATCACCGGCGTGACGGCTGCAAATACAGGTCATGCTTTCCTGGATCGCGATAGCCGTGTTTGGCATTGCCCTGAAATAAGGGATACTGCTTCCGACCATTGACTCGAGTTCACTCATCAGCACGCCGGTTACTACGGAGATCAGGATCTTTTGTTCATTCAATTCTTTCGCAACCTTTCCCAACACTTCCTCCACCTGGAATGGCTTTACTGCCAAAATGATCACTTCTGATCTCTTGATCGCATCAGCATTGTCGTTTGTGACAACAACGCCCTTTTCCTGCAGTGGCATTAATGCCGTCGTATTGCGACGTGTAATAATGATATCCTGCGCGTTGCTAAACCCGCTTTTTAATAAACCTTCCGCAATGGCGGTGCCCAGGTTTCCTCCCCCGATGATTGCTATCTTTTTTCCCATTGATTTATTCTTAAATAGCTGTTAGCGCCGATCCGGCTTCTTCTTTCGACAAATAGTTTTCAATCGAGGTATCATATTTTTCTTGCCACCAGTCGATCGTTCCCCAAAAATCACCATCGATCACCATCTCGCCACTGGTAACCACACCGATCTTTTCAAATGCAACGCCGGCAAGGAAATTCTCAAACTCGCTTACCTTATCCAGCGACACACTGACAACAACACGTGTTTGCGCTTCACCAAAAAGCCAGGCATCTTTACGACACTCATTGCTACTGATGACAGAAAAACCCAGTTCATTGTTGAATCCGCTTTCACAAAGCGTAACAAACAAACCACCTTCGCTTACATCATGCGCTGACCGGATCAGTTTTTTACTGATGGCCTCGCTAATTTTTTGCTGCAACGCAAACTCTTCATCCAGGTCAAAATAAGGAACAGGCGATGATTTAACGCCAAGAACATTATGCAGGTATTCCGAACAATTGATATCGTTACGGCTCTTTCCTACCAGATACAACACATCGCCTTCATCCTTGAAATCAAGTGTCATTTTTTGCGATGCATCTTCCAACACTCCAACCATACCGATGGTCGGTGTTGGATACACTGGACCGTCTGGATTCTGGTTGTAAAAACTAACATTACCGCCGGTAACCGGGGTATCGAACCTGCGGCAGGCCTCTCCCATTCCTTTGACGGCCTGTACAAACTGGTAATAAACTTCGGGATCATACGGATTACCAAAATTGAGACAGTTGGTAACACCCAGCGGCTGACCGCCACTACATACAATATTGCGGGCTGCTTCGCTCACGGCAATCATCGCCCCTTTATAGGGGTCGGCATACACATACCTGCTGTTGCAATCAGTGGTAACCGCCAACCCTTTCTTCGTACCTTTTACCAGCACCACCGCAGCATCAGTGGGTGCATTGGTTGATGTATTCACTGTACCTACCATGCTATCGTACTGATTATAGATCCAGCGTTTCGATGCGATCGACGGCAGTTGAATGATCTGCTCCGCTATGGATTTCAGGTTATCAGCCGGCTCGGGTATTTGTGAAAGGTTGAACTTAGATATCTCTTCGAAATAGACGGGTGTTTTATATTCCCGGTCGTACTGCGGAGCGCCGCCACCCAGCACCAGTTCATGCGCGGGTATGGATGCTTCGAGTTCGCCATGCATATAGAAATCGAGAATCCCGTTATCGGCAACTTCGCCAATGACAGAACAGGGAAGATCCCATTTATCAAATACTTTCTTTACAATATCCTCTTTGCCTTTCTCTACTACCATCAGCATGCGTTCCTGGCTTTCGCTCAGCAGCAGTTCCCAGGCTTTCATATTTTGCTGGCGTGTGGGTACTTTATCGAGATCGATGCGCATACCAACCTCTCCTTTTGCACTCATCTCGGCCGTGGAACAGATAATACCTGCGGCACCCATATCCTGCATACCCACTACGGC
>JAEYVW010000334.1 GCA_023429365.1 Bacteroidota bacterium | reverse complement strand
TGATCTTCGGCAGCAAATGGATAGGGTACAAATAAAACGGGCTTTTTAACGACACATAATTCAGCCAGGGTCATAGCGCCGGCACGGGCTACTACGATGTCGGCTGCAGCATAAGCAAACTCCATTTTCGTGATGAAATCATTAACCCAAACAGAAGTCTTTCCAGCTGTATGTTCTTTTGCTTTCGCAGCATAAGGTTTTCCAGTTTGCCAGATCAGTTGCAGGTTCTCCCTGATCAACAGGTCGAGGTCTTTACTGATCGCTTCGTTGATCGATTTCGCACCCAGGCTTCCACCAATCACCAACACCGTTTTTCGGTTTTCATCCAATGAAAAGTGTTTAATTCCATCCTGGCGCGTAATCTTCGCCTCAACGATTGAAGCACGTACAGGGTTTCCGGTGACCAGGATCTTATCTTTTGGAAAAAATTTTTCCATCCCTGGTGTGCCTGTAAAAATCTTTGTCGCCTTCCTGCCCAACAGTATATTGGATTTACCGGCAAACGAGTTGGACTCATGTATAAAACTGGGGATCCCTCTTGCCTGCGCCAGTCTCAATACGGGGAAACTTGAGTAGCCTCCCACACCAACCACCGCGGATGGTTTAAACTGGCTAATGATCTTCCTGACCTGGAAGAAACTTTTTATCAGTTTAAATGGCAATCCAATATTTTTTATCAAAGAACTACGGTTGAAACCCGCGATGTCGAGGCCTTCGATCCGGTAGCCTGCCTGCGGGACTTTCTCCATTTCCATTTTTCCTTTAGCTCCAACAAAAAGTATTTCCGTCCTTTCGTCAATCCTTTTTAAAGCATTAGCAATCGCAATTGCCGGAAAAATATGTCCACCCGTTCCACCACCTGCTATGATCACACGCAAACCGCCACCTGCTTCAGGTTTTTTGGCATGCAAGGGCTGTTCATTATTCTCCTTCATTTCTTATTCCGTTTTGGCTGCCGCCTCACCTTCCAACTGCTCCACGTTCCTGGCCACACTTAATATGATCCCAATAGCCAGGCAGGTGAATATAAAACTGCTGCCGCCCATACTCACCAACGGAAGCGTGACACCTGTAACGGGGAAAAGGTTTACCGTTACAGCCATATTAGCTATCGCCTGAATGGCCAGCGTAAAACTTAATCCTAAGGCCAGGAATGCTCCGAAAGCATACGGACAACGTTTGAATATTCTTATACACCTGTACAAAAACACCAGGTATATAAATACAATGAATATTCCCCCGGCGATACCGTACTCCTCGATGATGATCGCAAAGATGAAATCATTATACGCCTGCGGCAGATAGTCACGTGTAGTGCTATTGCCCGGTCCTACGCCCAGCATACCACCTTTGGCGATGGCGATCTTTGCCTGGTTTACCTGGTACATTTCATCGTTATCTGCTTCTTTACCGCCGTAAATAAAATTTTCAACACGGCCAATCCAGGTCTCTACCCGTGTAAACAGCGCCGACGAAGATTTCCGGGCTACTGCAGTCTCGTCGTCCCCCGAGCGGTGACTGGCCACTGCGGCGATGATGAGAAAAAGAATGGGTATCGTTGCGATTCCGATGGTCAGTAAAATATGTTTTGTTCTTGCCCGGCCGATAAATAATAACATGAGGCAACTCGCACCAAGCAACAATGCTGTTGAAAGGTTGGCAGGCGCGATCAGGGCACATATGATCAAAACCGGGATGATCACCGGTAAAAATCCTTTCTTAAAGTTTTTGATCACATCCTGTTTTCTGCTTAGCAAACGCGCCAGGTACATGAACAGGGCTAGTCTTGCAAGGTCGGATGTTTGCATGGTCAGATTGATCAGTGGTAGACGGATCCAGCGACTGCCTTCATTCATCTTTACGCCAAAAAATAAAGTATAGATCAAAAGGGGAATGACCAGGATATACATGATGGTCGCGAACCTTGAATAAACCGTATAATTTACCAGGTGTGCAAAATATACAACGAGTATACCGACCACGATAAAGGCTACCTGTTTGAACAGGTATACTTCTGTATTGCCTTTATAGTTCTTATAAGCCAGTGAACCCGTTGCACTATACACCGCCAGCAGGGAAACAAGCGCCAGCAATACAACCAGCGCCCAAATCACTTTATCACCCCTGGTTTTACTCAGCAGCTTCCGGGTGTTAAAATTTCCCATTTCACTAAACCGTATGTCTCTTGTTACTTCCATGTATTAAATTACTGTTCGCCGTTTACTGTCAATCCCATTATATTTCGCGATCCATGTGATTTCATCACTAACCACTTCAATCTCTGCCTTAATCTCAATCTCACCCTCCTACAGATCCTTCACCGCCTTTTTAAACTGATTACCCCTGTCTTCATAATTTTTAAACAGATCAAAGCTGGCACAAGCCGGACTTAACAACACAACATCTCCTTTTGTGGCAAAATGAAAAGCAGCCTGCACTGCGTCAACCGCGTTATCGGTATTGACGATGGTACTTACCATATTACCAAAGGCTTCATGTATTTTCCGGTTGTCTGCACCCAGGCAAATGATCGCTTTCACCTTTTCTTTCACCAGTTCATATAATAAAGTATAATCATTACCCTTGTCAACACCTCCAAGCACCAGGATCGTTGGCTTGGTCATGCTTTCCAGGGCATACCAGGTTGAGTTAACATTTGTCGCTTTACTATCGTTGATAAATTCCACTCCCCTAATGGTAGCCACGGGTTCCATCCGGTGCTCCAGTCCCTGGAAGTCCTGAATGGCTTCCCTTATTTTTTCCTTCCTGATATCCATGGTAACACCCACCAGACAAGCTGCCATAGTATTGTACTGATTATGCTTTCCTTTGAGAGCAAAATCAAACACACTCATACTGGTAAAGTCTTCTCCCGTGCGTGCGTACATGTCCCCGTCTTTGATATAAGCGCCTCTGGCTAGTTCTGTTTTCATACTGATTGGCAGTTGTTTTGAGTGAATTTTAAACTCATTTAAATATTTGATCGTTATCTCATCGTCAGCGCAGTAAATGAAATAATCATCTTCCTGCTGGTTCATGATGATTCGAAACTTGCTGGCGATATACTTTTTGAAATCATAATCGTAGCGATCGAGGTGATCCTCGGTGATATTGGTCAGGATGGCGACATCTGGCCTGAACTCAATGATATCATCCAACTGAAAGCTGCTGATCTCGGCCACATACAAAGGCCTGGGATCTATTGCGACCTGGCGGGCAAATGAAAAACCGATATTACCTACCAGCGCGCAATCAAGTCCACCTTTCTTGCAGATATGCCAGGTTAGCGCCGTAGTAGTGGTTTTCCCATTACTGCCGGTGATCGCGATGATCCGGCTTTCACCTTTGAATCGATAGGCCAGTTCAATTTCACTGATGACCGGGATTCCTTTTTCCCTGATCTTCTTTACCATGGCATTTTTCTCAG
>JAEYVW010000013.1 GCA_023429365.1 Bacteroidota bacterium | reverse complement strand
GTGGAAAAGAAAGGCGATGTTTCTGCCAATTCAGTTTTGCTTCCTATGGAATCTTTGACTCTTATCAAATTCATTTTTGGTACTGCAAGATCAAACCAGTTGATGTAATCGGCATTAAATGAAACAGCCTGGAGGTTTTTAATAGTAGTATAATAGTTGATAGCGCCTGCCTGCCCGTAGTTATCGCATATGACTAATGTCTCTACTTTGTTTGGGAGCTTACTATAAGCCGCATCTACTTTTTTTGCCAATTCCCTCCACCCGAGCATATCTGCAAAATCCTGGGGTAATTGATGATCTTTACCATCCTCCCAGCGAAGCATACCAATCCTTTTATAGGCATCCTGATTTTCTAAGACATGACGAGGGCTTTCGTTTGTGAAAAATACATCCAGGAATAGGAGATAGAATAAGACTGGAATAGCTACTGCTACGGGCTTTAAGTATTTTTTTAATCCGGAGTTCCACATATTACCGATGAAAACTGAACCAAAAGCGATGTAGATTGGGTATAAGCCTAATGCATAGTATCCTTTAGCTCTGAAATATGTAAACACAAAAAGTGTAAAGAATAGTGACCAGAAAAGAAATCGATAATTTTTGAATGGCTCAAAGAAAAGTAAAGCATATAATCCGGCCATGATTACGAGTAAGGATCCACCGTTATAGAAGACCTGTTGTTTTAAAAACTCCCACCTGTTGATGTTGACCAACTGGGTTGTTGCTAATTCGTTTAAATGATGAAATACCGGGAAATTATTATGGTATTGCCATATGAGGTTTGGCAATACAAGGGCAATTGCCAGCATAACGGCAAAGTATAAGGATGCTTTGTTAAAAATTGACCTTTGTTTCGTTATGATCAAGGCTGGGAAGATACCAATGACCAGGAATACAATTGCGTATTTGTTTAAAAAGCCAATAGCGAAGACAAGGCTGCCAGCAAATAGCCAAACCAATTGCTTTGACTTAAAGTATTTAACCAGTACAAAGTATAAAGCAGTCCAGGTTAACACATCTAAGGAAGTGGGTTGGTAGTAAAAGTTCAGTTTAAGTAAGGCAGAAAACAAAACACAGGTTGCACCCAGGCACAATGCAAATAGATTACCGTTTAATTCTTCTATTGTCTTCCAAACAATAAACAGGGTCAATGCGCCGAAAAGTGCAGGGAAAAATTTTATCCAAAACAAAGAATTTCCCAAAAGCTTAATGATATAAGATATCCAGGAGGTAACCGGTGGCACTGACTGATAACCCCAGGCTAAATGGTTTGCCTGGTCCAAATGCAGAAATTCATCCCTGTGCAGCTCATAATCAGGATTAATAAGAAAGTACTGCAACAAAAATTTGAGGATGATGAAGAGGGATAATATGAGCGTTTTTTGTTTCATGGACTATTTGTTAAGATAAGTTTCGGTTCCCTCAATTATTGCTGTTATGGAAGCAGGTACCATACCGTCTGCTTCAATTAAAAATCCTCTTCTATCAACTCATTATTTAGCATTAAACCGGTTGTTGTACCCATGGATACTGCATTGGCTACTGTGCGCATGCGCGTTACATTATCGCCACAGGCATAAATTCCCGGGATAGTAGTTCTGTGAGCGCCATCAATTTTTATATAGCCTTCCGGTGTCAGTTCGCATCCCAGGGCTTGCGGAATTGAAGAATGTTGTGTGAATGGGGGGCGGGCATAAATCGCTTTCAAAGGCAGTTTTACCCCATCTGCCATCACAATATGCTGGATAAAGCCGTTCTTGTTTTCAAGTTGACTGATTTTCTCTTCAACAATCAGGATCCGATGTTTATTCAGTTTTAAGCGCTGTTGTTCGGTAAGCGCAGATTTGCTATTGGTAAAAAGCGTCAGATCAGTCGTCCAGTTAGAGATCAATGTAGCCAGTTCAAATCCTGTGTCGCCATTGGCGAGTATGCCGGTTTTTTGGTGCCTTACTTCGTAGCCGTGGCAATAGGGGCAATGCAATACGCTGATACCCCAGCTTTCGGAAAAGCCGGGTATGTCAGGCATGATGTCTTTGATGCCGGTAGCGAAAACGAGTTTTCGGGCCCGGAATGTATCACCCGCGTTGGTTTGTATCTCAAAGCCATTTGCTGTTTTTATCCCTTTGGTTGCCAGCGCACTTAACAGGGTTACGGTATCATACCTGCTTACCTGTTGCCTGGCGAGGGTTGAAATTTCTTTTGGGGTTTCTCCATCATGGGTCAGAAAGTTGTGCGAATGTGGTGTTTGTTTGTTGCACGGCTCTCCGGCATCGATAACCAAAACATTTCTCAATGCTCTACCCAGGGCCATGGCTGAAGCCAGGCCAGCATAGCTACCGCCGATGATGATCACATCAAATTGTTTATCCTGTTTCATATTCGTATTTGAAAAGTTGCGTAATGGTTTACCAGGTATCAACCCGCTACTTATTATGCCCGTTTGTATTAAAAATGTTCGCCTGTCCACATCGACTGTTATTATTGATTCGTATTGTCAGTAGCCGGTTATTCTTAGTTGCATTTATCACAGAGGGCTTCCGGATCAGAGAACCTGGATCTTTAATGGGATCATCATCTTGCTTTGGCTTTCAGGTTTCGGCATTTTTTTGAGTAATTATTTTCTCACACAAAAGTAGAGCCGCCGCAAGGTATGATGATAGGACGGTTTTGAAGTTAAGCAGGACTTATTTGAAATTTTTGAATACCAATAGAACGTTTTATAAAAAGGCAAAAAGCCGAAAGCTGATCGAAGTGTTATGTGATCCTCAATTCAAGCCAACTGGTATTTTAGCTCAGTTAGTTAGAGTCCCGGACGTCCGTGATTGATCAGAGGATCGCTGGTTCAGGCCTGTCCGAGTTTGGCCATTGAGCTCGGTAACGGCGCCATCCAAATAACCATCATCCAGCACAGGACCATTATCACTGGCTAAAAAATGATGGTGTTCTTTTCTATGCCTGCCATTCTCACCTTGTTCAATATCTCTCCTACCAACCAATCATTTTTTAGGAGATGCATTACCATTGTTCCCAACTTTCAGTTTAATCACGATGGTTAACATGTCGTTTTGCAATTTCCCTGTAATTTTGTAAATTGGACTTAATTAATTCCCCTTCAGAATCCACCAACCCTTAAGACTCTCTATTTGCAAATTCTGCAATCCCAAATCCAGATTCAATCCGCAAGAAATGCCATTTAAGCAACAGGTGTTGCAAATCCATTCCGGTAAGACTGCAAAAACGAAAACATGCCGGAGGGCATGCAAAACACACTCGATCAGTGATGCGACCGAATTTGTTAATCCTTTTTCTTGTACTGCTGGCAATGAGCTGTCAGAAGGGTGAATCGCTTAAGGAGAAGTTTACTATTTGTCATACCGACCCCACAACCGGGATTAAGGAAACCCTTGAAGTCGGAGCTGGTGACTTAAATACTCATTATGACCATGGTGACGTAGAAGGTGAATGCCCGCATGTAAACAGCTTGTCCTATGTATTTACGAATTTATCTGTCAATGCTGAGACTTTTAGAATTGAACGCGCCATGGACAATGAAAGTTTGCTAACTATAACTGCAACCCAGGTGCTGGATGGCGCTACACCAACACCCATAAGGCTGGGGTTACGACTTGATGGCTACAATAGTGAGGTAGGCACTTTTCTTTTTGGCACTCCGGTGGGCTGGGGCGGTAATTCCACCACCACTGCATC
>JAEYVW010000503.1 GCA_023429365.1 Bacteroidota bacterium | reverse complement strand
CGTACATCAACAGGGCATCGGCCTGCTTCGCTTAGTGAATGATTCTTTACAACTGGTTCCGGGAAGCGAGTTTGTAGGACAGGAACGGATGCAGGTGATGCTTCCCTATCGCCCTCCTTCTGGCACTGGTACAGCTTCAGAGTCAAAGCAATACCTGGTAGGTTTGTTTTACAGTGGGCTTTTTTTATATGATGGCAAAACTTTCAAACCCTTTAAAACAGAAGCAGATTATTATATAAAATCATCCACGCTTTACAAAGGAGAGTTGATGGCCAATGGCAATTATATCCTTTCCACAACCGGTAAGGGCCTGGTCACACTCGATGCCGCCGGAAAAATCATACAATTGATCAACAGGGATGTGGGTCTTCAGGACGAATCCGTTTATGCCGTTTACACCGATAGCCGGGGTATACTCTGGCTGGGACTGGATAACGGGATTTCACGCGTCGAGACCAGTTCGCCCATTACCCAGTTTACCGCACAGTCGGGTATCAAAACTACCACGCTGAGCATTGAAAGGTTTAATGGCCAACTATACCTGGGCACCACCAATGGGCTGCTGCGTCTGAACACCAAAACCGGGCAGTTTGAAGAGATTAAAGAGGTGCCCCCCAACCAGACTTTCGCCTTGTTGAAAGATGGTAACACGTTGTTGATACCAAATGATGGGCTATTCGCGATCAGGGATGATAAAGTATCCTTGCTCCGTCCTTCCATTGGCGGGGATATGCAGTTGACGGGGATCTATTTATGCAAACATAACCCCGACATGTTACTTGGCGGTGCTACCTTTGGCGTAGCCGTTTTTCTGCGTGATAAAAAAGCCAATACCTGGCGATTCGAAGGTTTTATACCCAATCTCGATGACCAATTCTGGACTTTTGCAGAAAATAAAGATGGTACTTTCTGGGCGGGTACGCAAAGCGGCTCCGTTTATCTGATCAAACCTGCCTACAGCGCAAACGGACAACCGGACGTAAAACAATTTGTTTATGAAAAATTTGGGGAAGGACACGGCCTTCGAAAAGCCGCCGGCTCCGTATTCCAGATAAAAGGGGAGAATTATTTCCTTGGTGATTCCTCCCTGTTCAGGTTTGATGAACAACAAAAAAAATTTTATACCGACACCAGCTTTGGCAATTTTGAGTATGCTGGCGGAATAGCAGAGTTTGATGTGCATGAAGATCACAAAGGAAGGCTTTGGATGCGCTTTGGAAAAGAAACCATTATTGCCACGCCACAGGCAGATGGAAAATATAAGATCGATAAAACTTCCCTGCTACCGGTAGCGGAGAAAACATTTTCAAAAATATTCACAGAAGAAAACGGCATTACCTGGATCTGTACCACCGATGGTTTGATCCGTTACGACGAAAACCTTCACAAAGACTATGATCAGAATTTCACTACCCGGATCAGGAGCGTCAGCGCGGGTAAGCGTTTGCTGAATACCGCCATAGCGGGAAACGAACAGAACGCACCTTCTGTTTCTTATAGCAGCAATACAATGCGTTTTGAATATGCGGCACCTTTCTTCGAACAGGAAGACAAAACGCTTTATCAAACCTGGCTGGAGGGATTTGAGCCGGACTGGTCGGGATTTGATAATAATTACTATAAAGAATACACGAATCTTCCAGCCGGGAAATATGCATTTCATGTAAGAGCCAAAAACGTTTATCATAAGACTAGTGATGAATCCGTCTATTACTTCAGCATACTGCCACCATGGTATGCCACGTGGTGGGCTTATGCGCTGTATGTCCTGGCTGCCCTGGCGATCATTGGGCTAATCGTCCGATACCGTACGCGACAATTGAAGGCCAAACACAAGGAACTTGAGCAAATTGTAGCTTCCCGTACAGCGGAACTGAGTCACCGGATCGAAGAACTGGCGGTGATTAACAGTGTGCAGGAAGGCCTTGTAAAGGAAATCGGTATCCAGGATATATATGACCTGGTGGGAGAAAAGATCAGGCTGATCTTCAACGCGCAGGTGATCGACATCGTAACCTACGATCCGAAAACTAACCTCATGGAAGATCGCTACGCTTATGAAAAAGGAGACCGTACGCTGCTTGGCCCCAGAGAACCCCAGGGGTTCCGGAAAAACGTGATAGAAAGCGGGCAGGTGCAGGTGATCAATGAAAACATCCAGGAGAGGATGAAGGAGTATGGTAACCTGGTGTTGATGGGTGAACAATCAAAGTCAGTTTTGTTTGTTCCCCTGATCACGGCGGGCGAAGTAAGAGGAATTATCAGCCTGCAGGATATCGACAAAGAACATGCTTTTTCTGAATCAGATGTAAGCCTGCTTTCCACGCTGGCCAATAGTATGAGCGTGGCCCTCGAAAGTGCCCGTCGTTTTGATGTAACCAATCGCCTGCTTAAAGAAACTGAGCAACGAAACGCCGAACTCGCGGTGATCAACAGTGTGCAGGACGGGCTGGTAAGGGAAATGGACATCCAGGGCATCTATTACCTGGTAGGAGAAAAGATCCGCGAAATCTTCGATGCACAGGTAATTGATATTGTAACCTATGACAGGAAGACGAACCTGATCGAAGATAAATACGCTTATGAAAAAGGCGATCGCACGCTGTTGGGACCCAGGGAGCCAAAGGGATTCAGGAAACATATTATCCAGACGGGCGAACAGCTCGTGATCAATGAAAATGCACTTGAAGTCGGTAAACAATATGATAATGTTGTAATCGTTGGTGAAGAACCCAAATCACTTGTGCTGGTCCCGATGATCACGGGTGGGCAGGTCACCGGTATCATCAGCCTGCAAAACGTAGATCACGAACATGCTTTCTCCGATTCTAATGTGAGGCTGATCAACACTCTTGCCAACAGCATGAGCATTGCGTTGGAAAGTGCGCGGCTTTTTGATGAAACAAAACGCCTGCTGAAAGAAACGGAACAACGTAACGCGGAACTGGCGGTCATCAATAGTGTGCAGGACGGGCTGGTCAGGGAAATGGATATCCAGGGCATTTATTACCTGGTGGGTGAAAAGATCCGCGAAATTTTCGATGCACAGGTGATTGATATTGTAACTTATGACAGGAAGGCGAACCTGATTGAAGATAAGTACTCTTATGAAAAAGGTGATCGCACACTTTTGGGTGCCAGGGAACCAAAAGGATTCAGGAAACATATCATCCAGACGGGCGAACAGCTCGTGATCAATGAAAATGCAAGTGATGTCGGTAAACAATATGATAATGTTGTATTCGTTGGTGAAGAAGCCAAATCGTTTGTGATGGTCCCCATGATCACGGGTGGAAATGTCACCGGCATCATCAGCCTGCAAAACGTAGATCATGAAAATGCCTTTTCCGATTCCAATGTGAGGCTGATAAATACCCTGGCCAACAGCATGAGTATTGCGTTGGAAAGTGCGCGGCTTTTTGACGAAACAAAACGCCTGTTAAAGGAAACCGAACAAAGAAACGCGGAATTGGCGGTCATCAACAGTGTGCAGGATGGACTGGTCAGAGAAATGGATATCCAGGGCATTTATGAACTGGTGGGTGAAAAGATCCGTGAGATCTTTAATGCACAGGTAATTGATATTGTTACTTATGATCGCCAGGCAAACCTGATTGAAGATCGCTACGCCTATGAAAAAGGTGACCGGACCTTATTGGGACCGCGTGAACCAAAAGGCTTCAGAAAGCATGTGATCGACACTGGTGAGATGCTCCTGCACAATAAAAACATTGAAGAAGAATGCAAAAATTTTAACAACGAGTTACTGATCGGCGAGTTTCCCAAATCCCAAATTTTTTATCCCCTCCTGGCTGGCGGCAAGGTCAATGGCATTATCAGCCTGCAAAACCTGGACCATGAGTATGCGTTTTCCGAATCCGATGTAAGCCTGCTCACCACACTTGCCAATAGCATGAGCGTGGCACTTGAAAGTGCCAGGCTTTTTGATGAGACCAACCGTTTATTAAAAGAAACCGAACAGCGCAACGCTGAACTGGCCGTGATCAATAGTGTGCAGGAAAGCCTGGTTGCACAAATGGATATGCAGGGCATTTATGACCTTGTGGGAGATAAAATGCGTGAGATCTTCAATGCACAGGTTGTTGATATTGTGACGTACGATAAAAAGGCCAACCTTATCGAAGATAAATACTCTTACGAAAAAGGAGACCGCACACTCCTGGGTCCGCGATCACCCAAAGGCTTCAGGGAACATGTTATTCGAACAGGTCAGATGCTGGTAATTAATAACGATGTAGAGAAACTACGTTCACAATACGATAATACGGTCATCGTGGGAGAAGCTGCCAAATCACTTGTCCTGGTACCCCTGGTGGCAGGCGGTGAAGTAACAGGTGTGATCAGCCTGCAGAACATCGACCAGGAAGATGCTTTCTCCGAATCGGACATTAGCCTGCTGGTAACCCTCGTCAACAGTATGAGCGTAGCCCTTAAGAGCGCCCGCTTATTCGACGAAACCAAAATGCTGTTGAAGGAAACCGAGCAAAGAAAAGCAGAACTCGCGGTGATCAACAATGTGCAGGAAGGCCTGGTGAAAGAATTCAAATCCTCAGCGATCTACGAACTGGTGGGAGAGAAACTTTGCGAACTTTTCGACACACAAACTGTACTCATTCGCACCTTTGAACATGAAACGGGCAAAGAAGTATGGCGCTATGCCATTGAAAAAGGTTTACGCCAATTTAGTGAACCACGTCCGTTGAATTGGGCCAATAAGCGTTTGATCGAAACGCAAAAGCCACTGATCATAAATGAAAACTATCTTGAAACGGCAAGAAAATATGGCGGCACCGGTGTGAGTATTGGTCAGCCTCCAAAGTCTGCGGTATTTGTGCCGATGATCGTGGGAGGTGTTGTCCGTGGTTCGGTAAGTCTCCAAAACCTCGATAAAGAAAATGCCTTCACGGAGGCCGAGCTGGGCCTGCTTTCCGCGCTTACCAGCAGTATGGCGGTAGCGCTCGAGAATACGCGCCTGTTTGACGAAACAACCCGCCTGCTGGATGAAACAAAACAAAGGGCAACTGAATTAAGTACCGTAAACAATATCAGCCAGACACTGGCTTCGCAACTTAATCCCGAAGAGCTTATCAAACTGGTTGG
>JAEYVW010000402.1 GCA_023429365.1 Bacteroidota bacterium | reverse complement strand
CTCCGCTAAGCAGTTAGTGAGGCGGATACAAAACCAACTAATTAAGACATTTAGTAAAGCAGCTGATTGTTCAGCAATCCAAAAACTTGAAAGTTTAGGGTACTTACAAATACAGAGACAAACAGAGGTCCCGGTCTGCTGCACAAACCCGCAATTTTTTTTAAAAATTTTTTCCGGGCACCTCCAAAAACAAAAAGACCGGCATTCCCGCCGGTCTTTTTTCACGTTTAACTAATTAAATTACAATAATTTGCATCCGAATTAGCGTATTTTCAAATTTTCAAATTCCCACATTTCCACATTCTCACATTTCCACATTTTCCCTCAGCCTCCCCATCCAAACTCTCTTCCCCTGCAGCCTGCGCACCAAAAACATGATACCGACGAAAATGAAGAATAATGGACCCAGGAATCCCATCAGCGCTATAAACCGGGTTCCGTAAAACCGCTCCATCGGTCGTTTCAGCCGCTCCGCGATCAGGTACATACTGGGCACCATCATGAGTGTGAGGAAGAAAGAGAAAATAAGCCCGAAAATGATCGTCCAGCTCAGGGGTCCCCAGAATACCACGCTATCGCCACCAAAGAAAATATTGGGTCGCAGGTGCTGGAATAAGCCCACGAAATCAATATTGAAACCTACAGCCAGGGGCAACAGGCCCAGGATCGTAGCAACCGCTGTCAGCAAAACCGGGATGATCCTGATCTTACCGGCTTGTATAGCTGCTTCGCGGGTGCGCATACCCCGGCCTCTTAGCTCATCGGTAAATTCGATGAGTAGGATACCATTCTTGATCACGATACCGGCAAGTCCTACCACCCCTACCAACACCATGATGGTGGCCATCGTCATACCCGTAATCGCATAACCGATCAACACCCCGATAATGGAGAAGAATATTTCCGTCACCACGATAAAGGGTTTGCTCATCGAATTGAACTGCAACACCAGGATCAGGAAGATCAGGCCAACCGCGATGAGAAATGCCGTGCCCAGGAACGCATTTGTTTCCGCTTCCTGCTCACTTTGGCCGCTTTGCCTGATGGTTACATCGGCAGGAATTTTCACTTTGCTTTTGAAATCCCGGATCAGACCGGCCAGCTCCTTATTGATAGGGCCAACCATGGTAGGATCAAGCACATTACTTTGCAATTGTATCGTTCTTTTTACATTCTTTCTTTTTACACCACCGGTGGTGCTGGTATACTCCACTTTAGCAACGGAACTAAGTGGAAGCGATTTCACCGCCATCGAATTCATATCGAAGAACGTGATTCGCATATTCATGATGTCGGTGATATTGTTACGCAACAGGTCTTTGTATCGAACCTGTATCTTATACTCGTCCTCACCATCTTTAATTTTACTTACTTCTCTTCCAAACACAGCCGCACGGATCTCCATACCCAGCTGGCCGGTTGTCACACCTTCCATCATTGCCCTTTCACGATCGATATTGATAGTGATTTCGGGGTTTTTGAGATCCACATCGGCCTGCAGGTTCTCCACGCCTTCCACCCGGTTGGTGTCTAAGAAATTAAGTAACTGCGTGGCGACGGAAGCGATATTTTCAAAGTTGTCACCGATCACTTCGATATTTACCGGTGGATCAGTTGGAGGACCGCCATCTTCCTGGGCTACTTCGATGCTTGCGCCAGGTATGCCTTTCATGGCCTCCCTTATCGCGTCTTTATACACCATCGTGCTCTTGCCATGTCGTTTTTCGTACTCTACAAAAGAAACCTGTATCCGTCCAAGATTTGGTTGAACGCTGCGGTTATTGTCGCGCGGGTTGTTGGCACTCACCGCCACGTTCGTGATCACACTTTCAACAATACTGCCGGGTTCACCTGGCTTTTCATTCTCCAGAACTTTCAGCACCCTTCTTTCAAGTACCCTTGTTACACTGTCGGTATGTTTTACATCGGTACCAACAGGCAATTTCAGATAGACATATACAAAATTTGGATCGCCACTGGGGAAGAAAGTTTGTTTATTACCCCGCAACATCAATGCAATAAGCGAGATGGCGAAAACGGCAAACAGCGACACAAAAGCCCAAACCGGTCGTTTACCCTGCAGCACCCATCTCAGCAGCTTTTCATAACTCCTCATTAACCCGGGTAATACGCGGCCCTGAAAGGAATGGATCCAATCATTTAATACATAGGCGTTGAACACCATCAGGATGGCCATCAGCAAGAGGAAATTCGCCATGCCATGAAATCCCGGCAGGTGCAGCAGTATCCCCGCAATCAGGAAAGTGAGAAACCATTTGCTGCGGAATACAGCTTTCTTCGGCTTTTCATATTCCTTTCCTTCCGGCTTCATGAAGCTTACAGCAAATACCGGGTTGAAGATAAAGGCCACGATCAGCGATGCCGCCAGGGTCAGGATCAGGATCGTAGGCAGATAGATCATGAACTTACCGATCAGTCCTTTCCAGAAAAGTAATGGGAAAAATGGTGCCAGCGTTGTTGCGGTGCCCGCCAGTACGGGTATGAATACCTCACCCGCCGCCTCTTTCGCACTTCGCACAATCGGTACTTTACCATTATTATAAATCCGGTGCGTATTCTCGATTACCACGATCGCGTCATCAACGATGATACCCAGGCCAAATAACAATCCAAACAACACGATGAAGTTAAGTGTGACACTCGTCCCTACGATGGCGTCTGCCACCGGCAGGAACAGGAATGCCACAAACACACTCAACGGTACACTAAGTGCTACGAAGAAGGCGTTGGTAACACCCATAAAAAACATCAGGATAAGCAACACGAGGATGAAACCAATAATGATAGTATTGATCAGCTCGTGAAATGATGTTTTGGTTTGCTTGCTCTGGTCGCCGGTGATCACCACTTTCAGATCGCGGGGCAGATCTTCCTTCTGTTGCATTTCAGCTACAGTCGCCTTGATCTTGTCTGCTGCTTCGATCAGGTTTTCACCCGCACGCTTTACGATATTCAGCGTCACCACATTCTTTCCATCAAGCCTGGCATAACTATCCTTCTCCCTTATTGTATCTTTTATTTCTGCAAAGTCCCTGAGGTAGACCGACGCACCCTGGGCACCACTGCGAACCACGATATTTTTGAGATCCTCAGCGGAACTAAACTGTCCTTTGATCATCAGGGTTCGTTTCATATTCCCAGTTTCGATCAGGCCGCCGGTAATATCCATATTCTCTCTCGCAATTGCCGTTTCAATGTCGGTGAAGCTAATTCTTGACACCGCCATCTTGTAAGGATCCACATTTACCTGGATCTCCCTTTCTGGAGGACCCACTATTTCTGCGCGTGTGATCTCGCTGAGTTCCTCAAAGCGATCCTGCATTTTATCGGCATATTCTTTCAGCTTTATACCTTCATAGTCGCCGCTCACATTAACAAACATGATCGGCATTTCACTAAAGGCGAATTCCTGCACATCGGGCTCAGATGTGAGATCGGTTGGCAGGTCCGCCCTGGCTTTATCGATAGCGTCTTTCACTTTCTGGCGGGCGATATCTGTTTTTACATCCGTATCAAACTCCACGATGATCAAACTGTAATCGGCCTGGGATGTACTTTGTATCTTATTCACCTTGGCTCCGCTAATCCCTTTCAATTCCTTTTCTATCGGGCGTGTTACCAGGTTCTCGATATCCTTGGGTGAATTGCCCACATATACCGTTGCGATGGAAATGGTCGGCACAACGATGTCCGGGAACTGCTCCTTCGGCATACTGTTGAACTTGATCAATCCATAGATCGAGATAATGATGGCAATGATATATATCGCGGTCTTATTATCGACAGCCCAGCTGGTAGGTTTGAATTCCTTAAATTTCTTTGTAACTCCCTCGATGACTTTCATCAGTATAGTTTTAAATAAATTTTCAAATCAGCTTAGGTCTTAGAGTATCGCGGGGCTTGCTGTAACAACCTGTCCGTCATAAACGGTCTGGTACCCTTCGGTGATAACCACGTCACCTGCAGCCAGGCCGGATTTTATTTCCATCACGCCATTGTACGATTCCCCTGCCACCACATCTTTCTTGCGGGCGATAAACTTGTCACCTGATTTCTCAGCCACATATACATAC
>JAEYVW010000308.1 GCA_023429365.1 Bacteroidota bacterium | reverse complement strand
AAATAGAATCATCTGTCGTGTTTTTCGCTTTTTCTGACGTTTTATCACCGGCGTAGTGCTGGACTGAAAAATTATTTTTGGCCGGAGACTATGCATCCCGACCTGATATACCGGCTGGCACTGACGCTGATCCCCCATATTGGTCCTGTCCAGGCAAAAATTCTTTTGCAGCATTATAACGCACCTGATATTTTCAAAGCAAAAAAACGCGAGCTTGAAAAAATTGAAGGTATCGGAACGATTCGCGCGGAAGCGATCAAGAGTTTTAGCGATTTTAAAAAAGCCGAAGAAGAGATAGAGTTTATCCAGAAATTCAGGATCACTCCCTTATTTATTACTGATGAACAATACCCCAGGCGATTACTGAATTGCTATGACCCTCCTACCCTGTTATATTTTAAGGGATCGGCCGATCTGAACCAAAGCAAAATCGTGTCGATCATCGGTACCCGCAACAATTCCAGCTATGGAAAACATATTACTGAAAAACTCGTGCAGGGATTAAGTGAGCAAAATATCCTGGTAGTAAGCGGGCTTGCTTTCGGGATTGACGCCATTGCCCATAAAGCTGCCATCAAATATAATTGTGCCACAGTTGGTGTGCTTGCGCATGGCCTCTACCAGGTCTATCCCAGTCAGCACCTGGGTCTTGCCAAAGAGATGATAAAATCCGGAGGCGGGTTGCTTACCGAATTTCGTTCTAAAACAGACCCCGACCGGCATAATTTCCCTACCCGTAACCGCGTGGTGGCGGGCATGAGCGATGCCACCATTGTGGTGGAAACGGGGCTGAAAGGAGGTAGTATGATCACGGCGGAACTGGCCAATAATTACAATAGGGATGTTTTTGCCTTCCCCGGCAAAATAACCGATCCGAAAAGCGAGGGCTGCCATTTTCTCGTCCGCAACAACAAAGCCTGGCTATTGACTGATGCCTGCGAACTGCTGGAGATCATGGGTTGGGAGAAAAAGGCCCGGGGCCAGAAAGAAGCGGTGAAACAAAGAGCGCTATTTATAGACCTAAAACCAGATGAAAAGCTGGTACTCTCTCTTCTTGACAGGAAAGATAGTATGCATATCGACGAGATCAATGCCCAGAGCGGGCTCAGCAGCAGTTCGGTGGCCGCCGCCATCCTGAATCTGGAACTCCAAAATGTAATATTATCTTTACCGGGCAAGCTTTACAGGTTAGCCTGAAATTTGAAGACCGGGCAACGTAAAAGCTTGTTTTATTGTCATTAGGAGATGCCATTACTATTAATCATCCAGTGTTCATGAGATCTGCAAAGACCGGAATTGTTTTCGTTTTAATATGTTTATCCGTCTGTGTAAACAAGGCTTTTGGACAGCCCTGCACTAACCTGGGTCAAACTCCTTCAACCGCGTTCCCAGTTTGCGGTACTACAAAGTTTGTTCAGGCAAATGTGCCGATCTGTACCACAAACAGTCTTTTCGTGCCGGGATGCTCAGGCGGAAATGCTAACTATGAGAACAAAAATCCATTTTGGTATAAGTTCACCTGTTACACAGCGGGAACCCTGGGCTTTCTGATTACGCCAAATAATCTCAACGATGACTACGACTGGCAGCTTTATGATATTACTGGCCGAGACCCAAATGATGTTTTTACAGATAATTCATTGGCAGTTACGGGAAATTGGTCTGGGAATACATCACTTTCAAGCGCCAGGGGTTACACCGGCATAACTGGAACCAATGCAAGCGGAACCAGCGTTTTTACCTGCGCAACAAATCCACAGGAACTTGGTGGCGGGCCTCCCTTTTCTGACGCGAGTACCTTTAATAAAATGCCTACCCTTATTGAGGGACACGAATATATTTTGTTGGTAAGCCATTACACAAATTCACAAAGCGGTTATTCCTTGTCATTTGAAGGCGGGTCGGCAGTGATTGCAGATCCTTCTGATCCGCATCTCGATAAAGCCACTACAAGTTGCGATGGCGCCAGGATCACCGTGAAGCTGAATAAGAAAATGAAATGCAGCAGCCTTTCAACCAATGGATCCGAATTCAGCCTGGTACCTGCAACCACTACGATTGTTTCAGCCGAAGCGGTTAATTGCTCATCTTCTTTTGATTTCGATGAAGTGGTGCTCACACTTGCTGCACCACTTGCTTCCAACGACTACCAGCTGGTGATAAATGCGGGTAGTGATGGCAATTCCCTGCTCGATAACTGCGACCGTGAAATTCCCGGTGGTGAGCAGGCGGAATTCAAATACTTTATACCGCAACCCATCCCGATAGACAGCGTGGGCCAGGCAGGTTGCGCACCGGGTTCGGTAAAACTATATTTCAGCAAAAAAATTGACTGCAGTACGATCGCGGCGGATGGCAGCAATTTCCTGGTTAACGGTCCAACTCCGGTTACCGTTACCGGTGCTTCAGGTGATTGCACCAACGGACTTAGTGATATTATCACCGTTAAATTTTCCCAACCCATTTTTACAAAAGGTGTATATACCATCGTTCCGAAACTTAGCGTCAACGGCGGCGCTGTAGTGGATGAATGTGGCCAGGTGATACAGCCCGCCCCTGTTAATTTCAGTACAGCCGATACAGTTTCGGCGATATTCAGTTATAATAATGAGATGGGATGCCGGATGGACACCCTGAGCTTTTCGCACAATGGTGCACACGATGTCAACAGCTGGGACTGGTCATTTAACAGCAGTGTAACCGCAACGACTCCTTCATATACGATTGTCTTCCCCGCAAGCAGCAGTAATACTGTACAACTGGTCGTCAGCAACGGTGTGTGTAGCGACACCACTAACCAGTCCATTGTACTTGACAATGAAGTGATCGCCGGGTTCAATATACCGGATGTGATCTGCCCCGAAGATCCTTTAACTCCCGAGAATATAAGCACGGGACTGATCGATCAATGGAACTGGCATTTTGATGTGCTAACCCAAAACAGCGATGAGCACCCGACGCCTTATTATTTTCCCGCAACCAACGTCGAAAAGAATTATAATATTAAACTTGTGGCGACAAACACAACGCTTGGCTGCAGCGACAGTATTTCGAAAACACTTAAAGTGCTGGCCCATTGTTATATTGCCGTTCCCACGGCATTTACACCCAATGGCGATGGTTTAAATGATTTTCTCTACCCCACCAATGCCGTCAAGGCTGATAACCTTCAGTTCAAAGTCTTCAACCGCTGGGGACAGATCGTATTTTCTTCCCGCAGTTGGCAGGATAAATGGAATGGTAAAATCAATGGCATCGAACAAAATGCCGGCGTCTATGTCTGGTTCCTGGAATATACTCACCGGGATACGGGGCAGAAGGTTTTTCAGAAGGGGACAACGACTTTGATAAGGTAAGATTTGTTGGGATTGGGAATTGGTAATTTGGTATTTTGGGGGAAACCATGGCCACACTTACTTTCGCCATGTCCGCAGTGTACGCTGTGGTTTTCTTTAACCTTGGACTCAAAATAACCACGGCGGGCACAGAGAACATGATTTCTTAACGTGAAGAATGGCAAGTCTCCAGGCAAATTCCAAATTCCCTATCTTTGCACATGGCAACAAGAAATTCCCCCACTACAACCAACAATTCTCAGAAATTTTTCGGCGAAGGACTGACATTCGATGACGTTTTACTTGTACCCGGCTACAGCCAGGTGCTTCCCCGCGATGTAGATATCAGGACCCGTCTTACCAGGGATATCACCCTCAATGTTCCGCTTCTTTCTGCGGCGATGGATACCGTTACTGAAGCCTCACTGGCCATGGCACTGGCGCGTGAGGGTGGCCTTGGCATTTTACATAAAAACATGTCGATCGAGCAGCAGGCCAACCAGGTTCGCAAGGTCAAACGTAGTGAAAGCGGG
>JAEYVW010000239.1 GCA_023429365.1 Bacteroidota bacterium | reverse complement strand
GCTGGACTCATTTTGTATCTTATAATATTCCAGCACGGCGTCCTGCTCTACTACAAATTCTGTTACCTGGTTAGTAAAGCTCGCATCGCTTCCGATACTGGCATATGTTTCGGCAAACTGTGCCTGCGCGTTCTCGTCAATATGTACCAGGCTTCGTGGTTGGGCAAGGACACTCCTGCTACGGGCATCCGTTACATTATATATATAAACAGGATGCTCCAGCAGTTTTCCTTTCTTCACCTGCACAAACACCGCCCCCTGGATAAACGCGGTATTGAGAGCATGGATGCCATCTTTTAAATATTGGCTGCTATGTCCAAAATGTTTTGATACAATATCAGCGTATTCATTCTTCGCGGCTTCCTCGAGAGGCATGACCACGATATGTTTTGAAATTATTTTTGAAAGCGGGAGCGAAAATTTTCCATTCACAAAAACCAGGGAATTGGCCTGCTCATCACCAGGTAAACGAAGACTATCGAGATCCGTGGCAGTAACCGACACATCAACAGCTTCTACATCCAATTGAAAGTCTTTGCTGAATAAGCTACTGACCCTTGTATATTTCCACTCTTCATGCTTTACAGTGGGAATACCCATTTTGCCCAGGTCCGTAAAGGCTTTTTCGCGGATCGCGCCAAGACCCTGATCGGCATCAGTCGCCTGAAGACGATTAAAAGGCTCTTTAAAAATATCAATATTGTTCATCTTGTCTAAAGTTTTGAGAGATTTGAGAATAAAAAATGAATCCTTCGTTAGGCTTCCTGGCCCACGTTCACTTCATCTTTTATAAACTCATATCCTCTTTCTTCCAGTTCAAGCGCGAGTTCTTTCGGCCCTGATTTTACGATTCGTCCATTGTATAATACATGCACAAAATCAGGGACAATATAGTCAAGCAGGCGCTGGTAGTGAGTCACCATCAATATCGCATTGTCTTTGCTACGAAGTTTATTCACGCCGTTTGCAACCACACGAATGGCATCGATATCGAGACCAGAGTCAGTTTCATCCAACACTGCCAGTTTGGGTTGCAGCATTGCCATCTGGAAAATCTCGTTCCTTTTCTTTTCACCACCTGAAAACCCTTCATTCAGCGAACGGCTTAACAGGGCCTGGTCCATATTCATTAGTGCCATTTTCTCTTTCATAAGTTTCAAAAACGAAACTGCATCGAGAGCTTCCTGGCCGCGGTATTTTCTAACCTCGTTGACTGCTGTTTTTATAAAATTGGTTGTGCTCAGACCTGGTATCTCAACAGGGTATTGAAAGGCAAGAAAAACTCCCTCGCCTGCCCTCTCCTCGGGAGAAAGCTCCAACAGGTCTTTACCGAGGAATTCCACTGATCCGTTCAACACATCATATTCCTTCCTGCCGGCCAACACCGATGCAAGTGTACTTTTACCAGAACCATTCGGCCCCATGATAGCATGCACTTCTCCCGCTTTAATTTCCAGGTTGATCCCATTTAATATCTTCCTTTCCCCGGTTCCGGCATGTAAGTTTTTAATCGAAAGCATGTTTATAGATTATTATGTTAAAGTCGTTATTTATTATTTTGAAGTCTTAACTCTGCTTCTTCCAAACCCGATAGCTATCGGGTCCAAACACTAATTCCAAAATCCTGTCAATTATCCAACACTACCTTCAAGGCTTACTGCTAACAGCTTTTGAGCTTCTACGGCGAATTCCATCGGGAGCTGGTTCATGACTTCCCTGGCAAATCCGTTTACGATCAATGCCACGGCAGTTTCAGTATCAATTCCGCGCTGGTTACAATAAAATATCTGGTCTTCCCCGATCTTGGAAGTAGTTGCTTCATGTTCCACTATAGCTGAATTGTTCTTCACTTCGATGTATGGGAAAGTGTGCGCACCGCATTTGTCGCCCAAAAGCAGCGAGTCGCATTGAGAAAAATTGCGTGCATTCTCCGCTTTCTTACTTACGTGTACAAGTCCGCGGTAACTATTATTACTTACGCCGGCAGATATGCCTTTTGAAACGATGCGGCTTTTTGTGTTCTTACCGATGTGTTGCATTTTCGTACCGGTATCGGCCTGCTGGTGATGATTTGTAACAGCGATCGAATAGAATTCACCCACCGAATTATCACCTTTTAAGATCACACCAGGGTATTTCCAGGTGATAGCAGAACCAGTTTCCACCTGCGTCCATGAGATCTTAGAATTTTTACCCTGGCAAATACCGCGTTTAGTCACGAAATTGTAGATACCTCCATTTCCGTCTTTATCACCGGGATACCAGTTTTGAACGGTGGAGTATTTGATCTCCGCATCGTCCATCGCAATCAGCTCAACCACTGCGGCATGCAACTGGTTTTCGTCACGCATGGGTGCGGTACAGCCTTCGAGATAACTCACATAGCTTGCATCTTCGGCAACGATCAACGTTCTTTCAAACTGTCCTGTATTTTCCGCATTGATACGGAAATAAGTAGACAGTTCCATCGGACAGCGGACGCCTTTTGGAATAAAACAAAATGATCCATCACTGAAAACAGCTGAATTCAGCGCGGCGAAATAATTATCAGTGATAGGTACTACTGAACCGAGATATTTTTTTATAAGTTCCGGATGTTCCTGCACGGCTTCACTCATCGAACAAAATATGATTCCGAGTTCTGCCAGTTGTTCCTTAAATGTCGTACCGATCGAAACACTGTCGATAACCGCATCAACTGCCACCCCGGTCAGCCTTTTTTGTTCTTCAAGCGAAATACCCAGTTTTTCAAAAGTCCGCCGGAGTTCCGGATCGATCTCATCAAGACTGTTGGGTTTTATCTTTTGCTTTGGTGCAGAATAATAAATGATATCCTGGTAGTTGATTGGCGGATAACTGATATTGGCCCAGGCCGGCTCTTCCATTTTCAACCAGTGGCGAAAGGCTTTCAATCTCCATTCCAACAGCCAGGCGGGTTCATTCTTCTTCGCAGAAATAAAACGTACGGTGTCTTCATTCAGACCTTTAGGAGCCTCATCTGCTTCAATATCAGTAACAAAACCATATTTATACTCGCTAAGAACCGTCTGTTCTATCGTACTTAACTCTTCACTCATAACTTAATTTTGCAGGTCTTATTAAAAAAGGGCCACAAAGATACGATTCCATTTGTACAAAAAAGTATAAATAGAGCTTAATTATCCGATTTTTTCCCGAAAAAGTTCGTGTGATATGCCTATGACAAAACTTTATAACCCGTTGACTGACTTTTCGTTCTGCGCCCTAAGTCGCTGACAGAGTATTTTAATGAATCCACGGGCCACTTCCGTCCGGTTTTCGATCAATTCGTAGAAAGGTTCCTGTTCTATCCTAAATAAAATGCAGTCCATATTGGTGGTTGCCGTGGCGGACCTCAGTTCGGCATCCAGCAGGGCGAGTTCCCCAAAAACCTCCTTTTCCTTCAATATTGCCAGGGTGGTTTTGCCTTTATGGATCCTGACTTCGCCCCGGTGGATGATATACATGCAATCTCCGATCTCACCCTCCTTAAATATGGTGGTGTTTTGCTCAAATTCTTCTTCCTCCATCAGCGGCGCCAGGTCGGCGAGGATATTTTCGGGTGTGTCTTTGAAAATACTCAGCGATTTCAGTATCAACACCTTTTCTACCAGTAAAAGGCTGTCTATTTGATTTTCGTTCATAAATCTGCTTTTTGAGGGTTGGCGGCTGCGAACAAAGCTGTTTCTTTCAACAACCTGTTATCGGATTCCATAAACTTCCGGAACAGATCTCTTTCAATGATATGTCCCGGTTTGCAAGAAACATACATCGAACAGGCTTTTGTCCAGTTAAAATAAAGTATCGGTTTTTCTGAAAGGATCCTTTCCAGGATATGCCCGATGCTTTCAAATTGCTTTTCTGTAAAAAGCGATCGCAGGGCATTGCATCGGCGTTCCAGTTCCACTGATTCAAACATCAGGTTAAACTGTCGGCCGATATCTTTCTTCACAGTAAGCTCAATAATTTCCATGGCGTTTGCCACGCTGTCTTTTTGCTTAGCACTCAGCCCGTGCCTGACTTTGGTGATCTTGTCGCGATCGTACAAACAACCAAACAGGCTTAACAATACTTCGCGGATCTCCTGGGTTTCGAGTTGGATGGAGCGATTTAAAACAGCATAGTCTCCATTTTCAGATTCCAGTTTTTGCTGCATATGCAGTAATTCCACTCCATATATTATATACGCACGGGCAATAGGCTCCAGTAATTTCAACTCTTCCGGTCCGGCCACAAACCGGCTGCGATGAAGCGCTTTTACGATGGGGCTGGTATACGGCGTTCCCCTTTCTAAAAGTTTTAAAAGTATCCGTGCAGCTTCCTCCCCGCCAATGCGGCCACAAAGTGATATTAATTTTTCCATCCGATCCGGTGGTAACGCATCGGAAAATAATTCCCGCTCCAGTATAGGCAGCGATTTTATTCCTGACCTTTGAAAGGCTGCCAACACCTGTTTTTCGTGAAGCGGCAATTGCCTGGCCAGCGCTTCCAGTGTTTCTTTCATTGCTGCTTTTCCTATCGCGTTAATCGCAGCTATGCCTATATCAGGATTGGCATCCTGGATTAATTTGTAATGAGCAGGATGATGGTATTCATCCTTTACCGATTCCAGGATTGCGATCAGCATTTCTTTATCAGTTGTTTCGGGGCTAAGTAAAAGCTGATCAAGCGCTGCCTGGCCTTTTTGCCTGATGTTTTGATCTTTATTCACCAGCATACCCGCGATCGCTGCTTCACGCAATTCACCCGGTTGCTCAATATACTGTTCGAGGTTCCAGTCTTCCTGGCCTAGCCGGGTGATGGCTCTTACAGTCTCCTGGCGCACCGCGGTATCAGTGTTTTGTTTCAGTAATTGCTCCAGCCTGGTCCTTGTTGAATCTGAACTCTCCTTCAATAATCGCAACGCTTCGAGTTTTAGTGGGTTGGATTGGTGAAAAAGTAACTGGCTGATCAATTCATTGGAAACCTTGTCTTCTTCACTGTTCAGCATACGCAAAATACTGATGACTTCCTGGTCGGTACCCGTCATCATTTTATCTTTTACCATTTCCTTGATGGTATCATCGTGGAGGTTAAATTCCTCCCGGCTGAAATATCGGTTGCTGATCGTTTTTATAAGGATTTGAACATACTGCCGGTTTACCAGTATAACACCTGCTACCCAGAGAACACCCAACCCGATCAGTACATAGCAAAGCAACATCAGGTCAACCTTTCCATAGGTATACACCAGGCCAAGCAGGAATACACCAGCGAAAAGCGAAGCAAAGGGATCCATGATTCCTTTCACGATATTGTGCGCCCGCAATCTTTCATAGGTTGGCAGCGGTTGCATGAGTGTGAGCAATACCGGTGAGTTGAGTGAGGTCCTAAGGACATCTACTACCATGGAACAAGCCCCGAACAAATAGAATATGATCTTTTGACTGGATGAAAGGTTCCCAGCCAGTACAATCACAACCGCGAGCAAAACCATGGCGCAAGGTGTAATGAACAATGACTGCCGGACTCCCAGTGAAGCGGTAAGGCGGCTTGTAAAAACCATTTTTGTAATAAATGCGATGATGCGCAGGCTGGCATAGAAAAATGCGATAAAGCTTGCCAGGGCTACATCCGTTTTATTGGCCTTACTTACTTCACCATAAAAGCCATAAGTAATCAATATCACGCATACTGATGTGATCAAAGAAATGAACGCGATCCGCCTGATATAGGAATTGGTGGCTATGTTCTCAACAATTTTTCGAATAGGCCGCTTGCCGCTGGCATGCTTATGCGAGTGATGTAAAAGTGTTGAGGCATTTGACCGGACCAGGTTATTGAAAAAAGGAAGAGAAAGCAACATACAGCCCGCACCAAAAATCAGGAGGTTAGCCGCGCCTGTATAAGGCACAAAGACCAGCGCGAGTGAATACCCGATCGCCTTGGCCGGGATATCGCCACCACTAATCACGGCGAAGAGTCGTTTGCTTTGCCGGAGATCGAAGAGCAGGGCCGCAATACCCCAGAACTGCAAATTATTAAGGAGGTACAATGCATAAAACCAGCCCAGGGTGAGGTAAATAAACCAATCCTGTTTGAACTGGTAGTTACCTGCCCACACGAGCAACACACTTGCCGCCATAAAAATGATCACTGCCAGGTTAAAGGATTTGAAAGACATGGCGTGTTCAAGGCGTGTGTACAACAAGCCAACAATCCAGAGCAGGACCGAAGAAATGATCATCACCCACGCGAGTTCCGTAATGGGAAACCGTTCAAGAAAACGGGCAAGGGCAGATGTAAAAAAGAAGGCGATACCTGCTCCCTGGAAAAACTGGAACAGGTAAAGTTGTTTAACGGTACCCCATTCACGGGGATATACATTCAGCACACGTAACCAGAACTTGTGAGAGGTCATACTATTTTCTCATAAACGGTGACTATTGCAATTTTTGCTTTAGTATCTCATAGTGCTGTTTTTTTATAGGGTATCGATCCTGTAGTGAACTCGAAGTAAAATAACGGTGTGATTCAAAAAATTTCACCTGCAACTGGTCCCATTGTTTGTTGTCGCTGATGATGCCATAGGTCAAAAACTCTAGCCGCAGGCTGTCGCTTATCTCAAAAAAATCATTCCTGCCAAGATAATCCAGGTCGGCGTCACAAATGATCATTTCGGCCAGGGTATGTGGTGACTGGGGGATTTTCGTCGCCATGATCATCCCCTCAATCGTGTTCAGATCTTCAGTACTGTATTTGTCAGAGCCTAACATTTCCCGCATGATACGGCAGGATTCCTCTTCGTGGCCTTTATAGGTGCGAAGAAATCCGGTATCGTGAAACAAGGCAGCTGTTTGCAGTAGTAGCATCAAACGCTGGTCGCCAATCTCTTCGGCGATCCCGATTCGTTCAGCATGCCACAAGACATCCTCCGTATGCGCGACGCTGTGGTAAGTAAGTTGGGGTGATAACCCGCTGCGCAACAGATGGATTACTTCCGATTTCAGCTGATGAAACCAAGGTTCAGTCATAACAGGAAATGCTCATTAAATATAAGACTTCCCAGCGAGATGGAATTGGGATCGAGGGAATTGGGGATTGGTAATTAGGATTTAGGTGGGGCCCGCGACTTTCGCAGCTGGTTTCAATTCAAAATTTAACCACGGCGATGTCTGGGGAGTCAGGCTATCGAATAATATTTTCTATCTTACTAATAAATAACCTGAAAAATGCCACAACAAACGTCCAGCAAACACTCTACTTTTTTGCTTTTCCCCTGGGGCTTACTTTCTATTGTACTCATACTTGCACTAAATCTTGCGCTCAGCGATAGTTGGTTTCGCGATAACTGGAGCTGGATCACGCTGGTGCTGATCATACCTGCCGCTATATTCGAAAACTTTAAAGTGGGATATTCCACCATGCGGATCATGTTTTTAAAGATGATCTACTCACTGCTATCTTTCCTGCTAGTGGGGATGGCTTTCGGAGCAGCGCTCGCTGGATGGCATCTCGAAAAATTTCAAAACATTACGAATATCGAAAAGATCCGTTTGCCCTGGTTCGTATTACTGGCATTGGCCGTAATGCTGCTTATCCAGGTGGCACAAATCTTCAGTATGCTGAAAGCGGTAAAACGCGAGTTCATGCAGCTGGATCCGGATCAGTGAGGGTAAGTTAAAATTGAAAAGTGACTTCTAAATAAGTTGGTTAACTAAATACCCGGCCGCAAACGCAATTACATTTACGACCGGGTATAGGTATTTTAAAGTTTCGGGGGTCTCTATTCAAATGTTTTCTCTAATTCATCGGAAAGCTGGACGACGGAACTCTGTTACGTTTAACGTCTTCAGGGTCCACAAGGAACGGAAGGGGTTCCGTTCACCAAAATGAAATGCGGGCCGAATTACCTGCCTCCTGCGAGTTTTTTCTCCGACAGTATAATAAAGCGGTCGATCTCCGCACGAATACGGCCATCGATCTCATCCCTGCTTACTTTTTTTGCCTTATAATCCGAAGCCAGTGAAAGCAGGTATTCATGGAGTAATTTATTATCGATCTTTTCTTTCAGGCTGATCACATTATTGGCATTGATATAATCTTCCCATATTTTTCTCACCTTAGTCCAATATTCCTTGTTCTCCTCCCAGTATTTACGTGCGGCATCGCATTCTTTCTCGTCGATCTTTTTATAGTTGTTGTGGCCTTTTTCCTCCACGAGCAGATTATCTGAATTTTGACTGCGGACGATTTTCTGGTTGTCCTGCTCATGCAGATATCCATCAGGGCCAATATTGAGACGATTAGTCCTTTTGAGGATATTATAATCACTACGCACCGTGTATTCTCTCCGTGGCAGGGGAGCATCGGTAGTGTTTTGCCAGACTATCTTTCCATCCAGGTTTACAAACTGGCTATAACCCTGATATCGGGGCTCATCGGCTACTTCCCAAACCGTTTGTGTCCATTTTCCCTTTACTTCTTCTGCAGGCAGGATTTCTTTTACCCAGGTACGATCCCCCTTGTATACCCAGATCACAGGATTTTCGTAAGTCCATTCCTCGCGCCAGTGCTTTACGATCACGGTAGGTGACACGATCAGCAAATGCTGTATCACCACTTTTTTATCACTTACCTCAATGGGCAGGGCGAGTTCAGCGGTGCCTCCAATTTCTTCGCGGTCGTGGAATTTATAATCAGCTGAAGGCGCAAATGTCTCGGCATATTTAAAGGACACTTCGAAGCATCCACATAGCTTGTCAATGATTTGTCTGTCAGGTGCGGGCTGTGCAAATACAACAATGCACGAAAGGCAGCCCAGGCTAAATCCGGTAATTTTTTTCATACTTCCCTTTTTTATTCGCTTATGTTACAGTTCAATGACAAAGAACCGGTTTAAAAACCGGGACGGTTTACGGAAAGCGTAAAAGGGGCTTACGCGGTAGGGAAATTTGGATGAGTGAGTGGGGGTATTGAGGTGTGGTGAGAATTCAAATATAGCTGGAGGTGTGGGGTATGAATTAGAAGGATAGACTGAGTGTCAGGAAAAAAACTTTTCAGGCCGCGATTTCCCCTTGGAGTTGCGAACATTTTGAGCTACTAGATGTCAGAAGCTTTAAGTGTCTGACCTGTCAAATCCCAGGTGCAGCCAAACTACTCTTTCAGGAAAAAAACTTTTCAGGCCGTAATTTTCGCGGAAGTCCTATCCCTTCTTCACCAGCACCGTCTCATATGCCGGGTATCCACGCTCCCCATTCTCAGTCAAAGCGGTAAACCTGACCTTATAATAATTATTATTGCCGTCTTTAATAATGTAATAACGGTCACTACGCACAGACGGACTCACACCAGGTCCACCACCCGAACGCCAGTCGGAACCAATAGCTGTTTGGTTAGTTTTCCAGTCGAGCGCAAGACTGGCATCTGTCAGGGAAGCTTCATTAAATGCACTGAATGCTTTGGTCGCTTCCATCACTCGCGCCACTTCCACATTCCTGTTGATGATAATGATGTCCTGGAACAGGTAAGGCACTTCACCCGCACCGAAATTGGTAGCATTGGAGAAATAAGTCCACGCAAAATCCCACTTGTCTTTGGCTGGCTCGACTTCAACCAACCCATTGTCGAATGAGGTATACTTGAAGAAATAATCGCTATCCTTTGGAATTTCCACGGAAGAAAATGATGTGGCTGAGATATCCGCATGCTGCAGGGTATAACCGCCATTTCCATTGCGGACGATGCGCACTTTCTTCCATCCCCGTTGCGTAGCGGGATTACCGATACCCAGACCGCGGTTGATGATATAGACTTTGTTCTCCGAAGCCGTTGCGGAAATCGGAGCGATCGCGGTCTTACTAAGATCACCACTTGGATGGTCAATAAATGCCATTGACTCCACAGTGGGTTCAGTCTGGCTAAATACAACCAGGTTTGCAAATCCGG
>JAEYVW010000226.1 GCA_023429365.1 Bacteroidota bacterium | reverse complement strand
GTTCCTGCATACCGCGAAGGACTATGCCCGCAGTCATGGGTTTAAAGGAAAGTTTTTTATTGAACCAAAACCCTGCGAGCCGTCCAAGCACCAGTATGATTACGATTCCGAAACCGTGATCGGGTTTTTAAGACAATACGATCTGCTGGACGATTTCAGTTTGAATATTGAAGTAAACCATGCTACATTGGCTGGTCACACCTTCGCACATGAATTGCAGGTGGCTGCCGATGCGGGTTTGCTTGGCAGCATTGATGCCAACCGTGGCGACTACCAGAATGGCTGGGACACCGACCAGTTTCCCAACGATGTATACGAACTCACCGAAGCGATGCTGGTGATACTGGAAGCGGGAGGCTTTAAAGGCGGGGGTATCAACTTCGACGCAAAAGTACGCCGCAACTCTACCGATCCCGAAGACCTGTTCCATGCGCATATCGGTGGCATGGATGCATTTGCCCGTGCGCTGATAACTGCTGATAATGTATTGCAGCGCTCAGATTACAAAAAGAACCGCAGTGAAAGGTATGCGTCGTTTGATAGTGGTAAGGGAAAAGAGTTTGAGGATGGTAAGTTATCACTTGAAGACCTAAGGGCTTATGCGCTGCAGCATGGTGCGCCGGCAACCAGGAGCGGACGCCAGGAATATTTTGAAAACATGATCAACCGATTTATCTGATAAACTCCCTTTACCAAAACTTGCATTATGAATTTTCTTGGCACCGTCGACTGGATATTTTTGATTCTTTACATGCTGGTCATTGCCGGTATCTCGATCTGGTCAATCCGGAAAAGTAAAGAATCCCCAACAGATTATTTTTTGGCCAATCGCAACCTCGGATGGTGGGTGATCGGTGCATCAATCCTGGCTTCAAACGTGGATCCGAGCATATTGTGGGCCTCGCCGGTGAGGCGGCCCGTTCAGGAACGCCGATGGGTCACTATGAACTGCACTCGTATATTGTATTGATCCTGGGCTGGGTATTTGTTCCATTTTATATGCGGAGCAACGTATACACCATGCCGGAGTTTCTTGAAAGGCGATTCAATGCCAAAGCGCGTCGCTTGCTATCGATCATACAATTGCTGAGCTATGTGATCGCCAAAGCATCGGTTACCATTTTTGCGGGCGCCCTTGTATTCAATCAATTCCTTGGTGTGGGATTCTGGGAAGGTGCCATCATACTGGTGATCGTGACCGGTGTCTATACTATATTCGGCGGACTACATGCAGTAATGTACACCGAAGCCATCCAGGCATTTGTATTATTGATCGGTTCTGCAGTGCTTTTGTATTTCGGTTTGGATAAAGTAGGTGGATGGAGCGGTATGATCGCTGCCGTGCCACCGGAGAAATTAAACATGTTCCGTCCGCTAAGCGATCCCGAATTTCCATGGCTGGGTATCCTGTTTGCTTCGCCCATTGTAGGTCTTTGGTATTGGTGTACCGACCAGCATATCGTGCAGCGTTGTCTTGCCGGCAGGAATGAAAGAGAAGCGCGAAGAGGAACGATCTTTGCCGCGTACCTGAAACTGCTTCCCTTTTTTATTTTCCTTATTCCTGGTCTCATCGCTTATGTATTGCATTCACGCGGTGAATTGATACTGCCTTTGAATAGCGATGGACAAACAGATTACAATGCTGCTTTCCCTGCGATGGTGGAGCAAATTATGCCGATGGGACTTAGAGGCTTGCTGGCAGGTGGTTTGCTGGCTGCCCTGATGGCTTCACTGGCTTCTGTTTACAACGCATGTTCTACTTTGTTTACGATGGATATTTACCAGAAGATGAAACCGCAGGCCAGTGGTAAGGAACTGGTGAGGGTGGGACGTATCGCGACCGGTGTCGTAGTTTTATTGGGTATGGTTTGGATCCCGATGATGGGACGTATTTCCAGTTCGCTCTATAATTACCTGCAAAGTGTACAGTCCTATTTGGCTCCACCTATTGCCGCAGTGTTTTTGTTTGGCGTATTCTTCAAACGCCTGAATGCTACCGGCGCCTATTCTGCCATGGTAGCCGGGTTCATCATCGGGCTGATCAAACTCACCCTGGAATTATTTCAAACCAGTCTTAGTGGTATTTTATATGATTTCGCAACGATCAATTTCCTCTATTTCTGTATTTACCTGTTCCTTTTCGCGGTGGTGGTGATGGTTGTGGTGAGCCTGCTCACGCAAAAGCCAAGCGAGGAACAGATCCGCGGTCTGACCTTTGCTACAACGGTTGCCGAAGACCGTGCAGCCAGTCGCGCCAGCTGGAACAAGTGGGATGTGATCCTGTCGCTGATAGTGGTGGCCTTTATTGTAGCGGTATTTGCTTATTTCTCACCGCTGGGTGTGGCGAAATAGCCGTTTTTCAGCGTAACAATATCGATTTGCGCAATGCGTCGGGCAATAAGCCCGGCGCATTGCCATTTGAGGAGTATCCGTTTTTTGAAATTATTCCAAAAATCAGATCCAGGTTGATGACCTTTCCCTGACCCTTGCGATTTAGTGGTAAAGCACACCATTAACCCTAAATTTTTATCCTGCCGGAAGCCTGGAAGGATCAATTTTCCAGGTGTCGCAGGCAATTCAGTTTAGTTTTTCTCTGTTAAGCAAGTGAAGGGCTGTCGCCAGGACGGCTCTTCTATTTTTAGAGGGTAACAAATTGCCGGGATCCCGATAGCAATCGGGACGGTAAGGCGGCAAGTTGTTGCCGGTAAGAAGGTAAGACGGTGAGTATTTTTGAACCGTCTTTTTCTTCCTGATTACTTTTAAATTTCGTCGTGTTAGGTATGGTAAAGAAGTTTCCTTTCCGCCTCGCCGCCTTCCAGGCAAATTGATTCTTACCACTCATTACATTAAAAAATAGTTTTCTTCCCGTCTTCACGCCTTCCCGGCAAATTGATTCTTACCCACTCATTACATTAAAAAATTGTTTTCTTCCTGATTACTTACTTTTAAATTTCGTCGTGTTAGGTATGGTAAAGAAGTTTCCTTCCCGTGTTCACGCCTTCCCGGCAAATTGATTCTTACCCACTCCTTACATTAAAAATAGTTTTCTTCCCGTCTCCCTGTCTTCCCGGCCAAAGTATATTATGCTTACATTTACTCAAAACGGATTTCCAATGATGATGCATCAAACCATGCGATGGTTCGGACCCAATGACCCGGTAAGCCTGGCCGATATCCGGCAGGCAGGTTGTGTAGGTATTGTCACGGCCCTTCACCATATACCGGTTGGCGAGATATGGACAGTGGAAGAAATAAATAAAAGGAAACAGGTTATCAATGACGCGGGAATGAGCTGGACCGTGATTGAAAGTCTTCCGGTAAGCGAGGATATCAAAAAGCAAACAGGTGATTACAAAAAACATATCGAAAACTATAAACAAAGCCTTCGAAATGTCGCAAGCTGTGGATTGAAAGTGGTGACCTATAATTTTATGCCGATCCTCGACTGGATGCGCACCGATATTTTTTACACCATGCCCGATGGAAGCAAGGCCCTTCGTTTCGAAAAATCAGCTTTTATCGCCTTCGACATTTTCCTGCTGAAACGTCCCGGTGCTGAAAAAGATTATACGCCGGAGGAGATCAGCAGGGCGGAAGCCAGGCTGAACGCGATGAGCCAGGAAGAAAAAGATATACTATACAATAATGCCCTGCTGGGACTGCCGGGCAGCGAAGAAAAATTTACGCCCCAGCAAATCCTGGCCGCATTAAAAACTTATGAGCATATTGACGCGGCTGCATTAAAACAGCACCTGTTTTATTTTTTACAGCAGGTTGTACCTGTAGCTGAAGAATGCGGTTTGCAAATGGCTATACACCCTGATGATCCGCCGTATCCTTTGCTAGGACTACCGCGTATCGTGAGTACCGAACAGGATGCCAAAGAATTGCTTGCTGCCGCGCCATCACCAGCCAATGGTTTATGCTATTGCACGGGATCCTATGGTGTGCGCGAGGACAATGATCTGCCCGGCATGGTAAAACGTTTGGGTGATCATATTCATTTTATTCACCTCAGGAGTACAAAGCGGGATGCCGATGGCAATTTCTTTGAAGCCGATCATCTCGACGGTGATGTAGATATGTATGCCGTTATAAAAGAGTTGCTGTTGGTGATGCGAAAAAGAAATATCTCCATTCCCATGCGACCCGATCACGGGCACCAGATGCTTGATGATCTTCGCAAAACAAC
>JAEYVW010000221.1 GCA_023429365.1 Bacteroidota bacterium | reverse complement strand
TATGGTAACTGGGGTGAGTGGCATAGCGGTGAAATATGCGATTTTAACGCGTATCCCACCGGTCGCCAGCCCACAACGCAGACTTTTAAGGAGATCATTGACCTGCATACAGAAGTGTTTCAGAACTGGCCGCTCGTGATGATGGTTGCAGGATATGACGGGGGATACACCGGCATTTCACTTTTTGGTGTACCTGCCGAGGTTTCTTACTACGCTCTTACTGCCCGGAACAAATGGGGGGCAGTAGGCTATCGACGTGACCAGTGGGGCGCCACGGATACCTACCTCGACAGGTTAATGGCCAGCAATAACCAAACTTATAATGGTTCGGCTCCCTTCAAGACTTATATTCTTGAAAAATATAAATATGCACCGGTAACTGGTGAACCCATGCCAGCCAGCCTGGACATGTCGGATCTGGAGAACCAGGTGATCCTTTACCATGCTACCTCTGTAGGTAATGGTAACTGGGGTGCACAACCCAGTAGCACTACCGTGAAAGAAAATATCCGCCGCGCATTTAAAAGAGCCGGTTACCGGATTGAACTTACAGGTGGTTCGGCAACAGCTACCTCCTCAAACCTGACGGTGAACCTCAACTGGAGAAATATTGGTGTAGCACCGACTTATGAAGACTGGAAAGTGACATATGAATTGCGTAATGGCTCAACTGTTGTCTGGTCGGGTACTTCTTCGTTCAAACCAAAATTATTTTTACCTTCTACCTCTGCCACTACCGCGAACGACGTGTTCAACAGGTCGGGCATACCCCAGGGAACTTATTCATTGTATGTTGTTATTAAAGATAGCACAGGCTATCGCCAGCCCCTGCCTTTGGCGATCCAGGGCCGTGGCAGCGATGGCGCTTACCTGTTAACTAATAGTATCAGCATACCTGCTGCCAATGGAAATAACCAGTCACCAGTGGCTAATGCAGGTTCAAATCAAACTATTACTTTACCTACAAGTACAGCCAATCTTAATGGTAGCGCTTCTTCTGATCCTGATGGATCGATCAGCAGCTATCTCTGGCAACAGGTGAGCGGTCCCTCTACATCCACGCTATCAGCAACCAATACAGCCAATATTACGGTGAGCAACCTGCGTGAAGGTGTGTACACTTACAGGTTGACTGTTACCGACAACGCCAATGCGACTGCTACGGCTACTGTTACGGTTACCGTCAATGCTTCGAGCACACCGAACCAGCCACCCACGGCTGATGCTGGTTCCAACCGAACGATCACCTTGCCTGTTAATTCAGCCAGCCTGAATGGCAGCGCTTCCGCTGATCCGGATGGCACCATAGCCAGCTATCTTTGGGAGCAGGTTGGTGGACCGTCTACATCAACTTTATCAGCCAGGAATACCGCTAACATTACTGTAAGCAACCTGCGCGAAGGCGTGTACACGTATCGCCTGACTGTGACGGATAATGATGATGAGACCTCTTCTGCAACCGTAACTGTAACGGTGAACGCGGCTGCCAACCAGGCGCCGGTGGCTAATGCTGGTTCAAACCGTAACATTACACTGCCAACCAGTTCCGTCAACCTGAGTGGTAATGCATCCACTGATGCTGATGGTACAATTATTTCATACCGCTGGCAGCAGGTGAATGGTCCGGCCAATGCGACTTTCTCTGCTACAAATACCTCGGCTATCACCGTAAGCGATCTGCGCGCCGGTGTATACACGTTCAGGTTAACCGTTACAGATAATAATAACGCGACAGATACTGATGAAGTAACTGTAACTGTAAATAGTGCGCCAGCCAACCAGGCGCCTGTAGCTAATGCTGGTTCAAACCGCAATATCACGCTCCCAACCAGTTCAGTCAACCTCAATGGGAATTCTTCATCGGATCCGGATGGCACTATTGCTGGCTACAGCTGGCAGCAGGTGAATGGTCCTTCGAATGCGAATTTATCCGCTACAAATACATCCGCTATTACGGTGAGCGATTTAAGTGCTGGTGTGTATACGTTCAGGTTAACAGTAACAGATAATGATAATGCAACTGATACAGACGAAGTAACTGTAACAGTTAACGAAGCGCCGACAAACCAGGCTCCGGTGGCTAATGCCGGTAATAATCGCTCGGTAACATTGCCGGTTAACTCAGCTACCCTCAACGGTTCGGGTTCATCCGATCCTGATGGAAGTATTGCCAGTTACCTGTGGGAGCAGATTAGTGGTCCGTCTACCTCAACGCTGTCGGCAACAAATATTGCAAGTATTACCGTGAGCAATCTGCAGGAAGGTGTGTATTCATACCGCCTGACTGTAAGAGATAATGACAACGCAACATCAACGGATATCGTGACGGTAACAGTGAATGCGGCTCCCAACCAGGCTCCGGTGGCTAATGCTGGTCCTAACCGTATCGTTACTTTGCCAACTAACTCTGCAACACTGAATGGCTCTGGTTCATCAGATCCTGATGGTGCCATCAGCAGTTATTTGTGGCAACAGATGAGCGGACCTTCTACTTCTACACTATCGGCTACGAATACAGCCAATATCACGGTTAGTAATTTGCAAGCCGGTGTGTATACGTTTAGGTTAACAGTAACAGATAATAATAACGCGACAGATATTGATAATGTAACGGTAACTGTAAATAATGGTGCAGCCAACCAGCCGCCATCTGCTAATGCCGGTCCCAACCGTACGATTACGTTGCCAAACAATAGGGCCACGTTAAATGGTGGTGGTTCTTCAGATGCAGATGGTAATATCGCAAGCTATCAGTGGGTACAGGTGAACGGCCCGTCAACTTCTACATTGTCGGCTACCAATACAGCGAGTATAACGGTCAGCGACCTGCAGGCAGGTGTTTATACTTATCGCCTGGCTGTAACGGATGATGATGGTGGCACTGATACTGATCTGGTAACCGTAACTGTCAACCGGGCGCCTAACCAGGCACCGGTGGCAAATGCAGGTTCGAATCGCACTATCACCCTGCCAACCAATTCAACAACCCTCAACGGTTCGGGTTCTACGGACGCCGACGGTTCTATAACAAGATATAGCTGGCGCCAGGTTAGCGGTCCGGCGGCTTCAACGCTGTCTGCTACCAATACTGCCAGCATTACGGTGAGCAATTTGCAGGCTGGCGTTTATACGTTCCGCCTGACCGTTACAGATAACGAAGGCGTATCCGGTTCGGATGAAGTGATTGTAAGAGTAAATGCTGCGCCTAACCAGTCACCGATCGCAAACGCTGGCGGAAACAGAATAATTACCTTACCAACCAATTCTACACCGCTATATGGAAGTGGTTCGTCCGATCCTGATGGAACCATCGCCAGTTATGGATGGAGACAGGTAAGTGGTCCATCTACGGCTACACTATCGGCTACCAATACCATGAACGTTACGGCAAGTAACCTGCAGGCAGGTGTGTACATCTTCAGGCTTACGGTAAGAGATAATGATGACGCTACCGATACAGATGATGTGACGGTGACGGTTAATCCCGCGCCAAACCAGGCACCGATCGCTAATGCAGGGGCCAACAAAGCAATTACACAGCCTACCAGCTCTACCTCACTGAGTGGTAGCGGATCTTCCGATCCCGATGGTACGATCGCCAGCTATGGATGGAGACAGGTGAGTGGCCCGTCTACAGCAACGCTTTCGGCGACCAATACCATGAACATTACGGTAAGTAACCTGCAGGCTGGAGTTTACATCTTCAGGCTTACGGTAAGAGATAATGATGATGCTACCGATACAGATGATGTAACAATAACGGTGAATGCACCGGCCAACCAGGCACCTGTAGCCAATGCGGGAGCAAACAGAACGATCACTTTGCCTACTAACTCTACGACCCTGACTGGTGCCGCTTCTACGGATCCTGATGGTACCATCACCCGCTATCAATGGCAGCAGGTGTCGGGTCCTTCCACATCGACCCTGTCAGCGACCACGGGAGTAAGCATCACCGTCAGCGACCTGGTAGTAGGTGTGTATACTTATCGCCTCTCGGTTCGTGATAATAATAATGCCATCGCTTCTGCCACGGTAACGGTAACCGTGAACAATGTAGCTAACCGGAGACCGACGGCCCATGCGGGCGCCGACCAGGTGGTTGTGGTGACTTCAAACTCTACTGTACTTGATGCTTCTGCGTCGAATGATCCGGATGGAAATATTGTAACTTATACCTGGCGCCAGATGAACGGGCCTTCGGCGTCGACACTGTCGGCAACTTCAGGTGTAAGTATTACGGTCAGCAATCTGGAGATCGGTGAGTATGTGTTCCGTGTGACGGTAAGAGACAACCGCAACGGTGTGGGTACTGCTGATGTAAAAGTGACCGTGATCGACAACTTCAGAAGCTATACAACGCCGGTGGCCCTGTATCCGAATCCTGCGACAGATATCGTCAATATCCGGTTGCTGGGTGATAAGGCTGAAAGGGCTGAATTGAGTGTATATGATATGACTGGAAAAATGGTAGTGCCCCCGGTTGTGGTCAACAAACCAGTTGGTGCCTTTACTACTTCCATCGATGTAACCCGTCTCAAACCCGGTACCTATATCGTTCAGATCGCCAGCTTTGGCAGGAAGAAGATCACGGCGAAGTTCTTAAAGATGTAATCCGTACTCTTATTCATAAATACAGCCGCCTGGATTTCCAGGCGGCTTTTTTTTGGAAAGGAATCACCCCTTAGATCTTATCACCATCCAGGAAACAAAATTGATCTGGGAGAGCAGGAAAACCATGTGATATACGAATGATTTTCTTATTTCCCACCTTTCAGCAGAAACCCGATCCTTAACCCGAAGTATCTGTTTTTGATGCTGCCGTCATCCGAACCACCTGGTACAAGATTGGATAGCCCGTGGTTGAAATTAAAGGCCGCGATAAAGCCACTTTTAGTTTCGATGCCGGCAACAAAATTGGCACCAATATCCGCTCTTCTCATATCATGCTCGTCGGGATCATCGCCAAACTTAATTTTATAGGTGTCCGTATCCCCATTATATTTTTCCTTTTCTTTCCCCGATAATGCAAAAGCTATTGAAGGCCCTGCTCCGACAAAAAATTGTAAGTTGGCCATCTCGGGTTTAAAAAGGAAATTCAGAGGGATTTCAGCATAGTGAAGTGTAAGTTTGCTTTCGTAATCCTGCTCTTCTGTTTTGGCGCCTTTCTGCACGTAGTTGATAGCAGGCTGAAAACTGAAGTTGTCGGCAATAGGGATATCCGCCAATATGCCGGCGGTAAGGCCGACCCTACTGTCAGGACTATAGTTAGAACTTCCATCTTTTAAGTGGATTTTTGCGAGCGTAGCTCCGGCTGTAACACCGAAAACAGCCTTTTGGCCGTAAGTGGTGATTGATAAAAGCAAAGCAGGAATTGCTAAACAGGCTAAAGACTTTTTCATGTGAGGAAGATTTAGATGGTAGCCTACTCGTTTCGCTTTTCGGCATGGGCGCCTTACTCTCTTAAAGGATTTTCAGGTATTTCCTCTGTAATCATCTTTCAAAACATAGGTCGTAGTCGTGTTTTTACATACACGCCTTCACAAGGTATATTGAAGCTTCACCTATCCCCAAGTATAAATTGATTGTACGGGTCCTTGAGTTGGCAGTTAGATAGTTTGGCTTTTGGCTTAAATTAAATTGCCTGATATACCGTTTCACTGGTTATTGGGTATTTTGACCCGTCTGCCAGGCAGCGGGAGCCAATTGCCAACGAATCCCACAGGGGTTAGTAAATCGGTGTAACTTAGATAAGCCGATAACAACCGAAATCAAATGCAAAAGCAGTTACTCGTTGTTTTCCTTTTAATGGCTGTTGAAGCGTTCCCACAACCAGGCACAACATTCACTCAGTCCCAATCTCAGAAGAACGCTATCAACACAGGCGAACCAAGGCAGCGCATTCTGATCATCAATTCATTTGATGCAATGGCCATGAAAGCCCGGTCAAACAAGCGAAAACTGTTTAGGGATCTTGCAGACAGCCTTAGTTTTTACCTTTCTGATAAAGTAGAAACAATAGCCCAACAGGAGCCTGTGCGACTTCCGGACATATTATTTAAGAGTAGCGAGACGGAAGCCAATGTGCATGCGTTGATGAAGGAAAAAGGAGCAGGGCTGGCTATTGTGATATGGTCCTTGGATGCAAGATTTGAAGAGTCCGGGGAAAAAGAAACCGAAGATTCCGACGGAAAAGCGGTTACAGAAGTTTCCTACGACCTATGTATTACAAATGAGTATATCCTATACAAACTTGATAAAACACAAAAGCAGTCCAGGACTGAAAACTGCGAGTACCTAACAACAAGAACCGTTAAAGGGAGCTTTTCTATACGATTTGGTCCGGATATCGTGGGAAAACGCAAACACACATATGGACCGTTAGAGAATAACGCCAGCGCATATATCACCGAGATTCTACCCCTGCTAAACCAGGAGTAATTTGAGGTTTTTATATCCTGTTTTTAATGCCGTAATATTCTGAAATTTCAAAATGGCGTTTAGCATTTGCCTGGTATAAATTCTAAAAATTGAAAACGGAACCTTTTTAATCAAAGTTCCGTTTTCAAATCATGTAGCTATGTGAGATAAAATTTTATACCCCTACTTTTTCCCCATCAAATCTGCGGATCAAACCGGCGGTTTCGTGAATATTGGCACGGGAAGAAGCGCCAAATAGTATAGACTCAATATTGGGGAGATTGCATACATATTCTATCGCCTCTTTCGGCGAGATGGCGCCGCCACCCAACACCTGCATGGCAATAGCCCTTACCTTTCTTGTTTGGAGGGTCTGTTCATAAAGTTCCTTTCCTCCCGACATCCGGAAACCGGCTTTGTTGATCGAAGAACAGATGATCGGGTTTTCAATACCGGACTTCTCGAGCTCATCGAGCAGCATGGGCATGTTCATGGTGATGAAACCTGCTTCAGCATCGTATTTCTTTTTGATATAGTGGTGAAATGCGGCCAGTACTTCGGTAGCACGCAAACCCAGCAAAAGGTCGGTGATCACGTTTTGCAAAAAGATCACCGGGGTTTTTATGCCTTTGAACATTTTCATTTCTGAATCTACCAGCAGCTCCATAATGGAGAGATAGTCCTTTGATATATACGCCATCCCTCCTTTAAACAAAGACCCGAAGAAATTACCCGGCACATACTGCTTGAGCGCTCCCACAACGCCAAGTTCGGTAACAGCATTGGCGTACTTATGCGCATAAGGCATACAGGGAAAGATCGAAAAGTCCTTATATTTTTCGGGTTCCGACCGGATGATGTTGCAGATATTAGCAATACGGTCATGCGTCGTGCACATAAAGGTATTGATACCGGCGTCACGGGCATCATCGAGTGTCTTGATGATGGCCTGGTCGTCTTTGAAACGGATCGACTGCGCCCTTGACTTCTCATCCGAAATATGATTGACCGCGAAGAATTGGTTGTCTCCAAAAAGTATTCTTTCCATCGGGTATTATTTAGAACTGTTTTTAATGAGTGAAATAGCCCTGTCGGTATACCAGGCGCTTTCAAATGTGTTGATCGTATTGGGAACCTTGCCGAGTGCGGCTTTTACAAAATAATCCACCTGAGCCGAATATTCTTCGCCCCGCAGGTAAAATTCTACATCTTCGGTAAGCTCAGTGATATACTTCACATTCCATCCTTTTGAATAGCCGGCGGGGAAGTTGGAATCCTTGTAAAAGACTTTCAGTTCATTCGCATCGGAAATGATCTTGCCCTTGGTCCCAATGATCGTAACGGAGGTTGACATTTTACGGTAAGTATCATCGCTCCAGTTCACAGAAAGTACACCGCTTACACCAGATGATAATTCAAGCAACGAGTAAACCGCATCTTCCACATTGGCGGAGTACACCGATTTTAAAAGGCTGCCTTTTGCAGCGGCCACCGGTGATAAAATATCATTAATAAGATCGATCACATGCGAAGCATAATCCAGCAGGCAACCACCACCTTCTGATGGGTCGGAACGCCAGGTGTCCTGTTTTTTATTGGTCACCACCGGGCCGTACGCCTCACCAGTAAAGTGGTAGATATTACCCAGGGCACCGCTGGTCACGATTTTTTTCACTTCGCGGAATGTGCCCACAAACTTATTATGGTAGCCGATCTGGTTTACAAGTTTTTTAGCAGCAGCCAGTTTCACCAGTTCTTCACCCTGCGCCACCGTTAGGCAAAAAGGCTTTTCAGCAAAGACATGCACGCCTTTTTCCAGCAGGTCCTTGATGATATCATAGTGAAACTTTGTTGGCACCGCTACAAATACCGCATCGGGTTTTGTCTCCGCCAGCATTTTTTTGTAATCGGTGAAGCAGTTGAATTTGCCATACTTCGTCAGAAAGTCATTCACCATCTTTGAAGTGTCACAAACGCCCACCAGGTCCACTTCTTTATGAGCTCCTAAAATCGAAAGATGGGAGATACCCATCTTTCCCGCGCCAATCAACGCAACTTTTAACTTCGTCATTATTTTTTTATACTTTTTTGAAATAGTTCTATATATTGATCTGTAATGGTTTCCCAGCTATATTCTTTCAACACCCTTTCTTTCGCCTTTGCCGCCAGGGCTAGTGAAGCCTCCCGGTTTGACAGGGATTGCTCCAGTACCGATCTGAGCGAGTCGATATTAGATTTTTCAAAAGTTATAGCATCCTCTTTTACGAGGTAGAGATTCTCTTTGATATTACTGCATATTAAAGGCGTTCCGAGTCCCATCACGGAAAGGATGACAGGGGAGAGGCCCTCAATATCGGAAGGCTGCACGTAAGTATAAGCATTTTGCATCAGGGTCACGGTGTCATCGCCATAGATAAAGCCGGCAAACATGATCCTGGGATCGGTTGTTTTTTTGATTTCCAGTTCAAATTCGCTGGGATTCGGTGATCCGCCGACCAGTACAAGTTTTTTCGTGGTAGCCAGTTTCTCAAACGCCGGAATCAGGTACTGCAAACCTTTATCCGGGATAAAGCGGCCAACGAACAGAAAGTAATCGTCCTTTTGTAAACCCAGCCGCTCCAGGATATCCGTTTGCTTTACATCTTTGATCTCGCTGCCGAAAGAAATAAAATCAAATTTCTTTTTAAACTTTTTTTCAAAGAGTTCTTTGGTGAAAATATTATCAATCGCGATGTACTTGCAGGACCATACCGCGAGATAAGCATTGGCCAACACCAGCTTCTTCATAAACCAGGACCACTTGTCCCTTTCAAATTCGGTACCGTCGATGCTAAGGATCACTTTTTTCCTGAAGAGTTTGAGGATAAAAGCAAACAAAGCGTTGTTGCCCTGTACATGTACGATATCGGCGCTGTTGCGGGTAATGATATGCCAGGTCACTTTTGCGGAGTGAATAACGGAATCGATCCCCGATTTGGAAATGGTTTTAAAGTAAACGATGTCCACGCCTTTATAATTATCGGTGCCTTTTTCCTGTCCGGGATAAAGCCGGTTGTAGCCCGTTACCTTATGACCCCTTTCGGCCAGTCGCGGCAGGAACTCCAGGGCAAACTTATCCGCCCCCGCGGATCCTTTGGATGGCGGCAGTGACCTGAAACCAAATGAGGCAATGCGCATACCCATAGACCAGCCTAAAATTTATCTTTTAAATAGTCTTTAAAATACAGGTCGATATAATCCTGCAGGGCGACGCGCCAGTCTCTCATGATATTGATGCCGCGCAGCTCCAGTTTTTTATTCACCAGCCTTTCGCAAGGCGGGCGTTGTGCAAAATAAGTGTCTTTAAAATGATCGGAGCTTACCTCGGTTATCTTTACTTTGTCTTTTAAACCCAACAGGTTCACCAGTTCTTCCGCCACTTCCATTCTTCCTGTTTGTCCTTTACATACCAGGTTGTAAAGTCCCCAGTATTCTTTCTCAAACAACAATTTTACGTTGCGTGCAAAATCTATGGTAAAGGTGGGCGTACCATCTTTGTCATTTACGATAAATAATTCGCGTTTGCCCGATACCAATTGTTTGATCAGCTTATTGATAAACTTTTTGTCTTTGGTTGGACCACCACCCATCATCCATCCTGCACGGCAAATGATATACCGATGCGCATGTGCCTGCACATATTTCTCGCCCATGTATTTTGAACGGGCATAATGACCCAAAGGGTTGGGTTGATCCCAGTCGTCATACAATTCCTTCTGGCCATCGAAGATACCCGCAGTGCTTATATACAGCATCGGAATATTCAGGCTGTTGGCAATATATACCGCGTTCTCCACCGCCATGGTGTTGGTGGCATAAGTATCATCTACATTGAGTTCGCAAAATTCAAGATCAGTGTAAGCGCCGAGATGAAACAGGTAATCGGGCTTGAAAGATTCGACATCCGCGCGGTATTTCTCCAGGTCGCGAAAATCAAGAAAGCTGAGCCAGTCGGCGTTTACATCTTTATCCGTGCATTTTATTTCAAAATCGTCTTTAAACACCTGGTAAAAGGCTTCGCCCAGCATACCGCCTGCGCCCGCCATATAAATCCGTTTCTTGCTTGAATTTGACATAATATTTAAGTTGTTTAGGTAGGGTGGTTATTTGGTTGTTATTTTTCAGGGGTTAAACATATAAAGTAATAGAGTAATTTCATAGTATTTCCTTATATTCTTCAATCATTTTATTGGCGCTGAACCTGACAGCGACGTGGTCATAGATTTCGTCCTTCGAAAAGTTACCCGTTAATACCCGGTGCCATTTTTCCGCGATATCTTTTTCATCAGGGGTGCATAAATAGCCTGTCCTGCCCTCCACGATCATTTCACTGGCGCCACCAATATCAGTTAGTACACAGGGAAGACCCGATGCCATAGCTTCCAGTGCCGCGATAGAAAAGGTTTCAACTGATGTGGAGCAAAGTGTGAAAACATCGCTGGCCCAGAGATAGGGTTGCACATTCGAGATCATGCCTGTAAAGATCACATATTCTTCAAGCCCTGATTCCTTAGCCAGCTTTTGCACTTCACGCATCATCAGTCCATCACCCAGTAGTAAAAGATAGGCGCGGCATTGATACTGATTGTGCAATAACTGCAAGGCTTTTACCGCACCGATATGATTTTTCTCAACCCTGAACGATGCCGCCTTTACGATCACCTGTGCATCCGCAGGTATATTGTAATTTTTTCGGGTTGACAAGCAACTGTTAAAACCTTCCACTGGTGGTTTCCAGTAATCGGTATCTATGCCATTGTAAATGGTCCGGAATTTCGATAAGGGTAGACCGAGTTCATCGGCGGTATATTTTTCCTGGTTGCGGGATACCGTAACGATGAGATCTTTTTTCGTTAGCAGTTTTTTATAAAACTTGTGCATCCAGTATTCCTTCCTGCTTACATGGATCGTGCTATGGTAGGAAATGATGCGCCTGCTTTTGTTGCCTGTTAAAAATAAAGCGCAGCGAACGAAGAAATAGGTGAAAAAATTAATGCAGAAGATCACATCGGGTTTTTCCATTTTGATCAGCTTGCGCAATTTCATTAAAGGCACAAGGTCAAGCTTCGAGTGGCGTTCCAGGGCGACAAACTGAATGTCTTTCTTCAGCTCATGCTCCAGCGCGTTTTGTGGCGTCAGGCTCACAATCGTCTGCGAGCTGGTATCGGCCGACAGGGCATTAGCCAGCGTGATGATAAATTTCTCAGCGCCGCCGATGTTCAAACCCGGGGTGATGTATAAAATCTTTTTTGCTTTCATAAAGTCTGCCACATTAATGTGGTAATCATAGGATGGATGCGACCTGCGAGTCGGCTGATATTTCCCCGGTTTCTTCCATCTCCCGCATTCGTGTTTCGGCGATAAGTGTTGCCACGAAGATAAGGGTGGAGTAGGAGGTCAGCTCTTCATTTTGTCCAATACAAAATATCAATACGAATATAGTAACCAGGGCGCAGGATGAAACCCCGGGACCTTTGAATGATTGTTTTAAAATATGCGCCAGGAAAAGGAAATAGAACAGCAGTCCCACGATACCGCTTTGTATCACCAACAGCAGCGGACCATTATGCGGGTTAAGATCGAGGTGCCCGAGATGTCGCGCCAGGAAACCACCTGTTCCGATTCCAAACATCTGTTCCACGAACTCAAGATCGAGGAACCGCTGCCAGGCCACGGCCGCCGCTTCTTCACGCCAGTCCATGGCGCCGAGTTGCTGTACATTATAATTTCGTCCCAGGGCTTTATTCAGTACCTGGATCGGTTCATCGATCAGGCGGTTGGTAATATTATCAACAAACTCACTGCTCAGGTGAAGCGTGTCCTGCATAAACGTGAAAACAAATAAGGCCATAAAAACGGCCACCACCAGCAGACCCAGTATATTGTACACCCGTTTGGCCTTACTGTGATGTCTGAGTTCTCTCGCGAGCAGGATAAAGGAGATCACAATAGTCGCCAATAATGTGCTGCGTGATGTCGACATCAAAATGCCCAGGCCCATTACAGGTAGCAGAGCCAGGAGGAATTTATTTTTTATCCGGTTGTTGATAAATTCATTGAACAGGTAGATAAAACACATGCCACATACCTGGCCGAAAAAATTGTGATTGTATATCTCCAGAACATTCCCCATTTCATCCAGTTCCACAGGGGCCTTCATCAACACCAGGAACACCCTTTGCACCGGGAAATCCCCGACTACGGCATAGGTGTACAGCAGATCGGCAAAACAGATCACGCCTGAAATGATCAGGCTGGTGGTCAGGATGGAAAGATTGCCTCGTTTGAAATAATAATACCAGGCAGTATACACAGCAATCATTGTAAGGCCGGTCTGTTTCACGAATTGCTGCGTGGTCAGGTCATACATCGCTGTAATGAGAACGGTGTAGGAAATAAATGCCACGATCATCAACATGCCCGAGTCGGAAAGGAAGGCCGGATGTTTCTCACCCCTGCCGGCCAGTATTGTACGGCCAAACAGCGCGAGACCGATGGCGGCGCGAATGTTCAGCGGTAAGCCACCCATTTCAAAGTTAATATCCGCGATGGTGATGGTAAAAAACAGGATAGCGATCAGCTCCGGTTTTACCACCAGCAAATACAGGAACAGTGCCCCACAAATTATGATCAAAAGGGTAGACACCGGGATATAATTGTGTATGGTTTATTACCGGCAAAATTGCCTGTCACGCACTGGCGCGGTACGAAGTTAAATCTAATATATTGTACGGTATTCTTCATTGTCAGTTTGGAACCGGAATTACTTTCTCATAAATACGATCTTTCGGAAGATGATGAACATGGCAATCATATAAATGCCATGACCTGCCGCATAACCCATGGTGGCGCCTACCGTGCCATACACCTCGATAAATACGATATTCAGCACCACCTGTGAAATACTGCTCACCAATTCCATGATGATATAAGTACGTGTCATGGATTTGGCTACAAGGATATAAGCCAACACCCAGCCGGTGAGTTTGAGAAAATCGCCAAGTACCTGGTAGGGAAACAGTTTTTCCATACCAGCAAACTCGCTCGTAAAAAGGACCGTGATCACAATATCCCTGCCTGCATAAAGGCCAACGGAGAAAATGATCAGCAGTGGCATTACCAATTTGTACACGGTAAAAATTTCTCCGCGCAGTTCCTGCCTGGTATGCAGTTCGGCTAATCGTGGCATATAGTACACACCCAGTGATGTTGCAAATACAAGCATGTACATATTTGAAACCCTGTTAATACCTTCCCACAAGCCTGCTTCGCTGATACCCAGTGAAGGATGGTCGGAGATATAGCCGCGGATGATCAGCTGGCTTACCGGCATCACTATAGCCGTCACAAGCGCCATCAGTGAATAATGACCAAGTTTGCGTGCAGCTGTTTTACTGAACTTGCGGGTGATCTCCCGGAAATTGAACCATTTGGCGTTCATCACCATCAGCAGCGTCAGTATGAAAACAACAGACTGGAAAGTGACCGCCGCGATCAGCGCGCCGTAGATGCCAAATTTCAGGGCGAGGATGATAGTAAAGATCAACCCGATAATACTACCCAGTATATTCGCGACTACGTATTTCCGGAACTCCTTAAAGCCATTGATAACGGAGATCAGCAGCGTATTGAAAGCATAGAGAATAACGGTGCTGCCAAACACATAGAAAACACTTGTATATCCCCTGTCTTTAAGGATGTTTTCGGCAAAGAAGCCGGCGCCGAAGATCAGCACCAGTCCGCATAGCACCGACAGTGCAGCGGTGATCCAGAACCCCGTGCCCAGGAAGAGTTGGTATTTTTTGGGTGAGTCACGGTATTCCGCTACATATCTTGTGATACCGTTGTTGATACCTCCATTGGAGACTGCTAGAATGATATTTGTAAAATTATTGAGCTGACCCAGCATCGCTATACCCATTGGGCCGAGGGGACCCAGCAGGTAAGCCACGGCTTTGATGCTGACAAACCCGGTGATCATTTTTATGAATACAGCAATGGCATTCAGAAAAGAGATCTTGAAGATGTCGGCAGTGAATATTTTTTTTATACTGAGCAATCTCTGCATTTGAATAATAAAGTTGTAATTCTCTTTTTGAAAATGACGGCTTTTCAGGAAATTTTTTTCCGTGGCTCTTCCTTGCGGAAGCAATGGTATTTACTGTAGGAGATCAGGTACGGTAAGGGCGGGGTTGTTGTAGGGTGCCCAGGTGCCCGGGAATAGCACAGTTATGCTAAACCGGTTTCATATGCAAGTATATAAAATATCCGGGAAAGTAATACTATAAAACGCTCGAAATGTTAATTACCCGGCTTTCATTTTTAGTTCCTGCAGCGACATAACCGACTCCGGTGTTTCTTTACTGATCTCGGCTACAAGGGCATAACCCAGTGAGGGAAGAATGATCTTCACTGTTGTAGTACGGATCTCCACTACATTGCCTTCCCACATCATCAGCGGACCGTTAACGATTCTAACCCTGTCTTCCAGGTTGATCGCCGTTTTTTCAAGTCTCACCACATCGTATTCCTGGAGAAATTTCCTGATCGTGTCGATCTCATCCTGCCTGATAACCGCAGGTTTGTTGAGCCAGTGCACAAAACTGATCACGCCATCCGTAGTGCGGATGCGCATATTTTGATCTGCAGAAGTAAATACAAAAACGAAGTTGCGGAAAAGAGGTTGGTAAACCGGTTTTTTCTTGTCGGCCCAGGGTCGTGGGACTTTCGTTAAAGGTAAATACGTCTCAATTTGCTTTTTTTCCAGATGTTCAGCCACCCGTTTTTCATAACCAGAACGGGTATAGAGTACAAACCACTGTTTTTTAATCTCTGTGTTCATTAGGTAGATTTGATGTTCAAATAGTCATTTTCTTTTGTGGTTTTTCAAGAAAATGGCTCTGCCAGCCTCACTTACACGTACGGATTAGTAATGCGAAGTAGTTTTATAGTTTTCAGGGTATACAACAGTTCGGAGGAATCAGCAATTACTAACTGTACTGCTTTTTCTTCTTCGTGTTGTTATTATGTATGTAGCCATATCCATAACCGTACCCATATCCATTTTTCGTAAATCCACGGGATTGGATACCGTTAAAGACAATTCTCAGATTATGCAATGGGTTTACCTCGTTTTCCTCGTCAAGTCTTTCCAGGTAACTCTTTGGTGTAAACTTATGTTTGACCACGTAAAGCGTTACATCACACAGCGGCGACAATACATACGCATCAGACAGCAGGCTTGCAGGCGCTGAGTCGATGATGATGATGTCAAATGCCAGGTCGAGGTAAGCCAGTAATTCCTTCAGCCGATCACTCATCAGCAGTTCGGAAGGGTTTTCGGGCAGCGGCCCGGCAGGCACAAAGAACATGTTGTCGCTTAGCGAAGTTCTTTTGATGATCTGTTCGGGTTCGCATTCCCCCTGCAGGTAAGTGCTTACACCTTCTTCATAGCTAACATCAAGTTTGCTGCTCAGCGATGGATTAGCAAGGTCGAGCTCAAGTAACACAACTTTTTTGTCGGTTAGTGCCAAACTAAGTGCCAGGTTGGCTGCCACAAAACTTTTTCCTTCCCCAGATAAAGATGAGGTGACAAGTATTTTCTTTTTACCGGCATTGCCACCTACATAGCCCAGTGAAGTACGCATCCGGCGGAACTGTTCCGCGATAAAAGTGCGTTTGCCCTGCTGGATCACCAGTTGTTCTTTTGATTTATCGAGGCTGATCTCACCAATAATAGGTGTGTTGGTCAGACCTTCTATCTCGTGGCGGAATAAAATTTTCCGGTTTAAAAATTCTTTCAATGATACAAACCCTGCCGGTACGGCCAGCGCCATGATGAAAGCCACCACATAGATCAGTTTAGAACGTGGTGCTACGGGTTCCAGGGATGCCTGAGCTTTATCAACGATCCTGGTATCAATGATCGTGGAGCGGTGAGAGAGCTCACTTTCTTCAAGTTTTTGCAGGAGGAAAGCGTAAAGATTGGCTTTGATAGCCTGTTGACGGCTGATATCGATCAGTTCTCTTTCCTTTTGAGGAATAGACTGCAGTACGGTTGAATATGAATTATTGGTCGAATAAAGATTCAGCTTGCTGGCTTCAAGGCTTGCTCTCTGGTTCTGGATGTTTTCCAGCAAACCCGGTTTCAGTTTATTGATCTGGTCCCTGATCGACACAAGGATAGGGTTGTTCTCCGCCGTTGTTCTTTTTAATTTCTCGTATTCGAGCTCGTGCGCCTGGAGTTTATTCAGCAGGTCAGGCAGCATTTTATCTTTCAGACCCATGGTAGAAGGTACTATGCCGTCCTGGTTCTCTTTATTTCTTACATATTTTTCCACTTCGTTAAGGGCCGACAGTTGCAGATCAACATCAGCGAGTTTCTGGTCAGTTTCGTTGACACTTTTCAGGAACAACTGCCCCTGTGTACTGATGTCGACCGCGCCTTGTGTGGATTTATATCCCTGCGCTCTTTTCTCAATGTCGGTAAGTTCCGCTTCCACTTCCTTGAGACGTTTCTGGACAAAGGTGGCCGTATTGGTAGCCAGTTTATTCTTTTCATCCAGTGATGCCTGGTTGTAAACCTGGATCAGTTCATTCAGGATATCCTCACCCTGCCTGGGATCGGTATTGCGAATTTGCAGGGTAAGTATGGAAGTGAGCTTGGTAGATGCAGTTGCAGTGAGACCTTTTAAAAGTGAGGTTGTCACTTTTCTTGGGCTCTCCAGCGCGAAAAACAATTGATTGGTAGGTTGATCAAGCTGCTTTTCATTGAGTGTGAATTTCAACTTGCCAAAATCCGTTTCCACAACCTGGTTGATCGGGTATTTTTTTGCCCCAATCACCACCTGGCTGTCGGCAGCATTATATTCGAATAATACTTTCTCTACAGGTTTAATATTATCAGGTAAAATTGCCTCTACGATTATCGGCGAACTGGTATAGGCTGATCTTGATTTAAGTTTATCCTCCTCAAAAAGTGGGGCATACAGGTGAAGATTATCCACCACTTCCTGCATCAGGGTGCGGGAGCGGAAAATCTCTATTTCGTTTTCCACAATCTTTTTGCGTGAAACCTGGTCAAGTGAGTTGATCGTTTCCCCTTCAGTAGATCCCTTATTTTCATCCTTGATCAGGATTGAAGCGGATATTTCGTACTGGGGAGGTGTGATGCGCAGGTAAAACCAGGCAGCAAACAGGCTCACGATGAGGAATGCGATAAAGATCGGCCAATAAGGCAGGTATTTGAACAGGACATCGCCGAGGGCCGATTTCCCGGTTTTAGACTTTGATTTTTGAACTGGTGTTGCCATGACTTGCTTGTTAATTTAATAAACGATCAGCTACGATTGCAGCAAGAGACAGGCCACTAAAGACTACTGGTAGCCATTGACTCGCCCTGCTGGTACTCGCAACTTTTGCCTTGTTTGGTTCAACATAAACTATATCGTTGGATTGCAGATAATAATATGGTGATGTAAATAGTTCTGCAGAGTTAAGGTTCAAACGGGTTATTGTCCTTCTTTCTTTTTTATCGGGGGTAATTTCTTCCCTGATCACCATTACATTGTGCCGGTTACCATAGATCGTCAAATCCCCTGCCAATCCAAGTGCTTCAAGAAGGGATATCTTTTCGTTGGGAATGGGAATCACAGAAGGGTGCCCTACTTCTCCAAGTACGGTAACCCTGAAGTTGAGGAAGCGAATGCTCACAATGGGAGCAAGCAGTAGTTTTTTATCTAATATGGTCTTAATAATATATTCCTTAAGCTGTGTCTTTGTAAGTCCCTGCGCTTTGATATTACCTAAAACCGGAAACTGGATGTCCCCATCAGTTCCTACCAGGTAACCTACCGGCGCGTCTTTGCTGACGGTGGCGGAAGGGTCCTTAATAGTGGGGCTGATCGGGTTAAAAATTTCTGCGGCTTCCGGGTTGATATCACTTACTACGATGCTTAAGATGTCATTCTTCTGAATGATCGATTCCGGGAGGGACGAATTGGAGGCCACTGGTCCATCCGGGACGCCATAGAAATAGGTTGTCTTTTTAGTGTTTGTGCAGGAGAACATCACCAACACCAGGGGTAACCAAAGTAATCGGGTAGGTACGGTATTAAAAACAATTCTCATTAGCATATCTTAATTATAATAAATAACGCTGGTTGCTTCATCAAAAATCATATAAGTACATGACTAGCAATGATGCCGTTTCGCGCTAATAATCAGAAGAATACCACTAAATAGTTTCAGAAGAATTGGAAAGAAAGATTCGAGATTTGGACTTCTATAGGAGGATGAATTCCAATTGAGGGTACTAAAGTAAAATATTACTCAGTGATTATTTTGTTCTTTTTTGTTCAGAGCGATTTGTTCACAAATATTTCCCCAACGATATCAGTAAGATAAGCGAATAAATCCGGTTTCACGCGCCAGTTCGGCCAGGTTGGTTTTCTTAACGCGGTGATCTGTCGCCAGGGTCAGCAGACCCAGGTATTTCTTATATAAAGGTGAATATATGACCTGTCCCCGGTTGACTCGCGAAGGGTTGATGATAATTTTTGTGGGACTATTTTTCCTGCCGCCTGCAAATTTTTCCCAGAAAGTAAATAAGGGCTCATAACCCGAGTTCCTGGAAGGCGACTGGTTGGCCCGGCCCCGCTTGATATATTCAAGTCCCTCGCTCAAATGGTTGGTCAGGATCAGGGCTTCCCCAATTATCAGGTCAAATTCTGGATCCGGGTGGTCAGTTTTTGTTTTTAGGGAACTGTAGTACTTGACCGCGTCCTGCAGGATGCGATCTGGTATTTCATTCCTGAAATTGGCATAATACAATCTCGCCGCGATTGAACGGGCCAGGATATGAGAGGGATAGTTAACGGTCATGGGTATCCCCGACAACAGGGACATGAACTTTTCAGTCTGTTCATCATCGTTCGATAACCAGTGGCGGAAAACCTGTATCGCATATGCAAAGACCTTTGCTTCGTTATTGTTCTTTGCACGCAGATAGTACCGCAAACCTTCACCATAATAACCATTGAGCCGGTCCATATTCACTGACCTTTCGAAATAGAAATACTGCCCGGCCGGGGAGGCAGCGATTTCCCGTTGAAACTTTTCAATCAAAGAAATATTGCGATCAAGAAAATGGACGGTTTGCTGAATGATGGCATTATACACCGCGGAACCTGTTTCGGTGAGCGGCAGGTTCCGGATCAGGGAAACCAGGTAACGATGCACTTCTTCTTTTGGCACCTGGTCGCCGGCAGGACCGGTGGTTGAGAGGTTATGAAGATCGTCGATAGAATTAAACCCGCAGTACCTGGATAATATATTTAAGGTAGAAGGGGAGGCGCTGTAGTTTGTTTGCACCAATCCAAAAAACCGGCGCAGGGTATTGGCATTGATGCTGTATCCTGTTTTCTGATAAATATCGTCAACCATCTGCAGGCAGTCACGGGAGGAAACGATCTTTCGCCCAAAACTGCTTTCCAGTTCTTTCCGGAGTGCGGTTAACAGGTCATTTTTCATACTAGGTTCCCAGGTTTGTTCACGAAGCGTACAGCGGAACGAATATTAAATGTTGAGCCTTGACTTTGAAGACTCCCCTCTATAAAAATTAATCGTGCTCTATATCTCCGTGCTCCTCGTGTTTCTTCCGTGCCCTTAGTGTCCATTTACTGCAATTCCTCCTTCATCCTTCCCAGCACATCGGTTTCAATCATTTTAGCGGCTACGCCTATCATATTCATAAAAGCAGTGCTACCCGAGATACCATGCCCAATGATTACCGGTTTCGACACCCCCAGCACCGGTGTACCACCGTAGTTTTCAAAATTGAACCTGTCGAAGTACCCGTTGCCGCTTTGTTCCCGGCTCACATCGTATAGCGATTCCGCAAGCTTGAGGATGATATTACCGGTAAATCCTTCGCAAACCATCACGTCGGCCTTGTCCAGCAGTATATCGCGACCCTCTATATTACCTATAAAATGGATATGCTGGTTTTCTTTCAGTAGGGGATAAGTGGCCTGCGCCAGCAAATTACCCTTACCTTCTTCTTCACCCACGTTGATCAGTCCCACCCTGGGACGTTCAATACCCAGCATGAGTTGTGCATACACCGAGCCCATCACTGCAAACTGGTTTAATTGTTCGGGTTTGCAATCGGCATTTAGCCCCACATCGAGCAAGAGGCCGGTACCGCCATCTTGTTTGGGTATGATCGTGGAAATAGTAGGCCTCAATACACCTTCCAGTGCCTTGATGCTGAAAAGCGCGCCTACGAGCATGGCGCCGGTATTGCCTGCGCTGATGAATGCGTCAATTTTCCCTGTAGCAAGGCAATGAAAACCGATGGCGATTGAAGAGCGTTGCTTTTCTTTCATCGCTTTGGTTGGATGTTCGTGCATGTCGATCACCTGGTCGGCATGTACTACCTGTACGCGGTCGGGGGGAACTTGGTATTCGCCAAGTAAAGGATCAATCTGTTTCTGATCACCGATCAAAAAAACGGTTGATGAATGCTGTTGTTCTTCGAGATAACGTTTCACTCCCTTTACAGCTTCAAGGGGTGCGAAGTCGCCACCCATCATATCAAGTCCGATATTCATAAGGGCGTAAAATAACTAATTCTAAAATACAAATTCCAAATTCTACCGGCTGTTACCGGACAGAATTCGGAATCGGTGCCTGCCAATAGCAGGTATATCTTTTAAGAAACCAGGTTGTGCTTACTTCACAGGTGACTTTTCAGCTACCACTTTACCTTTATAGTAAAGTTTGCCTTCACTTACATGAGCACGATGGCGAACATGAGTTTCGCCGGTAGCGCTGTCTGTTGTCAAAGTAGCTGCAGTAGCTTTATAGTGTGTTCTGCGCTTTGCGCTTCGTTGCTGGCTGTGTCTGCGTTTGGGATTTGGCATATCTCAACAATTAAAATCAAAAAATATTTTTACTTATCCAGGTCTTTAAATTTTTCCAATCCTTTCCAGATTGGGTTTTCTTTTGGTTCACTCTCTTCGGGTTCCATCTTTTTCAAAGCATCCAGCGCCTGCTGGTTACAGGCCGGGCCGTTTTGATCATTCAGGCCGCATACTTTCTGCATCGGGATGCTCAGGTTGATGAATTCATAGATCCAGTCGGCTACGTCAATATGACTTTCGCCACGGCTGATGTAATACACATCGGGATCGTCTTCCTGCTCATTCATCAGCTCGGGTTCTTCCACCATCTTGACCACGATATTGAATTCATCCCACAGTTCCACGGTCAGCTCATTGTTGCAACGGTCGCAATTGGCCAATAAACTGCCTCCGATCTCAAATTTCAACAACATAAAGCCGGTCTGTTTGTCAAGCGTTAGCTTTACAGCCGCGCGACAATTGCTGAAATCCTGCTGATGAAACCGCTCAAAGAACTTATCGGTGATCTCGTAGTTGAACTCGTGGATTCCCGGTTTCAACCCCACAAACGCTATTTCAAATTCCCGACGGTAACCCATTGGTCAACTTTTTAGTCCGAAAAATTCGGGAGGCAAAGGTAAGGGTAAAAGCTGAGATTTTGTGCCTGTTTTTTAATTATTTTCGCTCCTAAGGCAAATTTAAGGGCTTGATTTTGAACACTTTTAAAAATTGATTGGTGCAAAGGTTCCTTTCCCGGTT
>JAEYVW010000132.1 GCA_023429365.1 Bacteroidota bacterium | reverse complement strand
GTGCTGACAAGCGGCGGCAGTTTTCCTGATGCAGGTAAAAGCGTATGGGGCAGTGGATTCCTGCCTTCCGTATACCAGGGAGTGCAATGCCGAAGCGAAGGAGATCCGGTTTTATTTATCAAGGATCCCGATGGTATGAGCCGTAATATTCGCAAGGCCTCAATTAATGCGATCAATAAAGCCAACCAGCTGGAATACGAAGAATACCAGGACCCGGAAATATTATCGCGTATTTCCCAGTATGAGATGGCTTACCGAATGCAGATCACAGCGCCCGAGGTAATGAATATAAATGACGAGCCTCAATACATTCATGACATGTACGGCACACAGCCGGGTAAAGCCTGCTTTGCCAACAATGTATTGCTCGCGAGAAAACTTGTAGAGAAAGGTGTTCGTTTTGTACAACTTTTTGACTGGGGTTGGGATGCACACGGCGACAATGCCAGCAACGCCCTGAACGTCGGTATACTCAATAAATACAGAAGCATGGACAAACCCGTTACGGCGTTGCTGCTTGACCTGAAACAAAGAGGCCTGCTTGAAGAAACGCTTGTAGTATGGGGTGGTGAATTTGGTCGTACACCGATGATGGAAAACCGCGATGGCGCACAGAACCCATACAAAGGACGTGACCACCATACTGAGGCGTTTACTATGTGGATGGCAGGTGGAGGAATTAAGACAGGTTATACCCACGGCGAAACAGATGAGATCGGTTACAGTGCCGTGAGCGGAAAAGTGGAGCCTTTCGATATCCAGGCTACCATTTTGCACCAGCTGGGCTTTAATCATGAAGAGTTCACATACCCCTTCCAGGGTCGCCCATTCAGGCTTACCGATGTGGCGGGAAAAGTGATTCATGATATCATAGCATAAACCATCAAATAAAAAATTCAAATTGACTCATTGAATCGTCGTAATTTTTTAGAGCTTACTACCACAGCGGGCTCCGCTTTTCTATTGCCATCGGTAGAGCTTTTTGCAACACCTTTTAAACCTGCTATCGTGAACAAAAATTTTGAATTAAAGATCCTCGCAACTAACTGGGGATTCAATGGAACAACCGATCAATTCTGCGCTGCAGCAAAAAAAGAAGGTTATGATGGTATAGAGATATGGTGGCCGGATGATGCCAATGGACAAAAGGATTTATTTGCAGCACTAAAAAAACATTCTCTCGCTGTCGGGTTTCTTTGCGGAGGATGGCAGACAGATTTCAAAGAACATCTTGATTTTTTTAAAAAAGTTACCACGGCAGCGGCAAAGAATAGCGAACAGAAACCACTTTATATTAACTGTCACTCAGGACGAGACCATTTTAGTTTTGAACAAAACAGCGAGTTTGTTCAGCACACCATTGAACTCGCTGCATCAACGGACGTTACCATCTGTCATGAAACGCATCGGTCGAGGATCATGTTTGCTGCGCATATCACCCGACAATTCGCAGAGAAATTTCCTGCCCTAAAACTCACTTTCGATGTATCGCACTGGTGCAATGTGCATGAAACTATGCTGGAGGATCAACCGGAAGCGGTGAAGATAGCCCTGGAGCGAACCGAGCATATTCACGCACGTATTGGTCACCCCGAAGGCCCGCAGGTTAATGATCCCCGCGCGCCTGAATGGGAAAAGGTGGTGAAGCAACATTTTGACTGGTGGGATAAAGTGGCGGAGCGAAAAAAGAAACTAGGAGAGACGATGACGATTCTCACTGAGTTTGGACCTCCGGATTATATGCCGACATTGCCCTATACCAGGCAGGCGGTGGCTGATCAGTGGGGGATTAATGTGTATATGATGAAGGTGTTGAGGGAAAGGTATGGCTAGAAGCTGTGAGCTATGAGCTGTGAGCTGCGAGCGGTTTAGCTAAAGTTATTGTGGAACGGTGGTTATAAAATTTTTGATATGAGGAATTTTAAAGAGCTTAAGATATGGCAGAAGGGATTTAGAATTGCAGTGGATTCCATTAAGTTAGTGTCTGGTTTTCCAAAAGAGGAAAAGTATGGGATCAGTTCGCAGATTACTAAAGCGGCGGTTTCGATTCCTTCTAACATTGCAGAAGGTAGTAGCCGAAGCAGCGAGAAGGATTATAGCCGATTTATTGAAATCTCGTTAGGATCCACTTTTGAATTGGAAACACAGTTGTTGATTGCCGAAGCTGTTAATTATGGCGACTTTAGCATTAGAACCCAAGTCCTTAAAGACATTGACGAAGAACAAAAGATGCTTATTGCATTTATGAATAGACTGGGGAAGTAGTGAAGCAGCGGAAATGAAGCTTCGAGTTTATTGCTATGAGCCATGAGCTACTAGCTGCGAGCTGCGAGCGTTTGATTTCAAAAATAAATGGTGAAGACGGTTTGTTATAAAAATATTGGTGTGATTAATTTTTGTATCTGGACTTTACGAGGTTAATTTCAGTTTTTTAGAAATGAAAATATTAAGTAAGCGCATCAAAAAAAAGTAGCGGACCTCACTAGCTCGCAGCTCGTGGCTCGAAGCTCGCAGCTCACAGCTCACAGCTCGTAGCTCAAAGCTCGCAGCTTTTTTAGTTCCAAATCTAATTAGCAAATACTATGCTCCTCTCTCTTCCTGATCTTCTTGGCCGCTTTCACCCGGTTCTCGTGCATTTACCGATAGGGATCTTGTTGCTTGCCTGTTTTTTCCAGATTTTGACTATCAGGAACCGTTATACAGTACTGCAGCCTGCAATACCATTAATGTTTTTTTGGGGAATGATTGGCGCTGTGTTATCATGTGTCACGGGTTATATGCTTTCCTTAAGCGGCGATTATGAAGGGCCATTGGTCAGTCGCCATATGTGGATGGGAATTTTTGTTGCCATCGCTTCCCTGGTCTTATGGTTATTATACAAGCTTTCTATTGGCGAAAGATCAGCGCGTGTGTTCTCGGTTATCATTATCATACTGGTCACCATCACTGGTCATCTTGGCGGGTCACTTACGCATGGTTCAAATTATCTTACCGAAGGCCTGGGAAGCGGTGATCAAAAGGGGTTTGCCTTACCACCGATACCCGATGTGGGAGAAGCGGTTCTTTATAAAGATATAGTCCAGCCTCTGATGCAGGCCAAATGTGCAGGCTGCCATGGCGAGAATAAGCAAAAAGGTAAACTGCGACTGGATCAGCATGAGTTTATCTTAAAGGGCGGGAAGGATGGTAAAGCCATTGAACCAGGAAAAGCTGATGAAAGTGAAATGATCGAACGAATGATGCTTCCCCTGACGGATGAAGATCATATGCCTCCCAAAGAAAAGCAGCAACTGACACCTTCCGAGATATCATTAATCCACTGGTGGATCAATACCGGTGCTCATGCTGATAAGAAAGTGAAGGAACTGGA